>JAFECV010000033.1 GCA_018241985.1 Pseudomonadota bacterium
AACTGGCCGCCGACCTTGATGCCGGGTGGGAACTGACTCTTGGCGATCGTCTGCACCAGCCGCTCGTCGCGCTCGCCGAACGCGTCCGGCGGCGCCAGGTCGAGGCTGAGCTGATGCGGCGGATCCTGCCCTTCGAGCGCGGCCTCGATCTTAGGGAAGATCCCGCCGTAGCCGCCGTGCAGATAGACCAGCGGTTCGCGGCCCGCATCCAGCAGCCGGCCGTTCGCCGCATCCGACACCTGCAACTGCAGCGTGACCGCCGTGTTCTTTTCGATTTTCATGGTTTGCGATGGATTTGCGATTGAGCGTTGAGACTGAGCGTTGATTCAGACGAGGGGCTATTCTCGCCCGACAGCGATGGCGCCCGGGACGTGAAATAATTCGAATCGGCAATTCCCGCAGAGCCAGAGCATTCCGCAGCGCAAGGAGCAACACGACATGAGCGACGACATGGGCCAAGTGAGACAACGCATCGACGATCTGGTCAAGTCCAGTGAAGTGCTGCTGTTCATGAAAGGCAACGCGAACTTCCCGATGTGCGGCTTCTCGGGCCGCGCGATCCAGATCCTCAAGGCCTGCGGCGTCGACCTCGGCAGCCTGAAGACCGTGAACGTGCTCGACGACGAGGAAATCCGCCAGGGCATCAAGGCCTACAGCAACTGGCCGACCATTCCGCAGCTCTACGTGCGCGGCGAGTTCGTCGGCGGCTCGGACATCATGATGGAGATGTACGAGAAGGGCGAACTGCAGCAGGTGCTGGCCCACCCGGCCGGCTGATCGCCGATCGCGAGATCAGGGCAGCGCGACCCGCACCGGCGCGGCGTCGTTGAATTCCCAGCGCCGCGCGGCACCGAGCACCGCGTCCGGATAGGCGGCCAGTCCGCGCGATCCGTTGTAGCGCCCCAGCGCCATGAACAGGTTGCCGCGCTCCTGGTCCAGGTAGTGGCGCAAGATCACGCAGCCGAAGCGCAGGTTCGGCTGCAGCCGGAACAGCACGCTCGTGTCGCCGTTGCCGATCAGGCGAACCCAGAACGGCATCACCTGCATGTAGCCGCGCGCGCCCGCGCTCGACACCGCGTACTTGCGGAAATTGCTCTCGACCTGGATCAGCCCCAGCACCAGCGGGGTCGACAGCCCCGCGCGGCGGCTCTCGTACCAGACCGTCTGCAGAAAGTCGGTGCGCACCAGCTGGTCGGGCTTTTTCGAGCGCAGCCGCCAGCTCATCTGCTCGAGCCAGCGCAGATAGCCGAGATAGGCCTGCGTGTCGACGAACACCGGCTTCGGCGGCCCCTGCTCGGCGACGGAGGCGCTGAGCGCGGTGCGCACTGCGTCCGACAGCGGCTCCTCGACCTGGTCGCCGGCCCAGGATTGCTTCTGAATCGATAGCAGAGCGCCCGCAGCGGACAACGACATCAGCCATTTTCTTCGGCTGAATTGCGCGGGCCGCCGCGTCGTCATCACGCCGCGCCCTGCAATCGCTCGCGCAGGAACGCGGGCATCGCGTCCACCGCCACCTGCACCGGGCTCGTGTCGCGGCGGTGCTGGTATTCGAGCTGTCCGTTCTTCAGGCCGCGCTCGCCGATCGCGACCCGGTGCGGCACGCCGATCAGTTCCCAGTCGGCGAACATCACGCCGGGCCGCTCGCCGCGGTCGTCCAGGATCACGTCGACGCCGTCGGCGACGAGCTGTGCATGCAGCCGCTCGGCGGCCGCCTTCACCTCGGCGCTGCGGTCCGCGCCGATCGGGCACAGCACGACGGTGAACGGCGCGATCGCGTCGGGCCAGATGATGCCGCGCGCATCGTGGTTCTGCTCGATCGCCGCGGCCGGCAGCCGCGTGATGCCGATGCCGTAGCAGCCCATTTCCATCAGCTGCGGCTTGCCGGTCTCGTCGAGGAAGCTCGCGTTCAGCGGCTTGCTGTACTTGGTGCCGAGGTAGAACACGTGGCCGACCTCGATGCCGCGCTCGATCGCCAATGCCCCCTTGCCATCGGGCGAGGCATCGCCCTCGACGACGTTGCGCAGATCGGCCACCGCATCGGGTTCGGGCAGGTCGCGGCCCCAGTTGACGCCGGTCAGGTGGAAGTCTTCTTCGTTCGCGCCGCAGATCCAGTCGGCCATCAGCGCCACCTCGCGGTCGGCGACGATCTTGACCGGCTGTCGCAGACCGATCGGCCCCAGGTACCCGGGCCGCGTGCCGAAATGCCCGGCGATCTCGGCCGTCGTCGCGAAGCGAAAGCCCGCGTCCAGCCCCGGCACCTTGCCCACCTTGACCTCGTTCATGTCGTGGTCGCCGCGCAGCAGCAGCAGCCACACCTGCGTCCCGATCGCCTGGCCCGCGTCGTCCAATCGGTCCGTGGCCAGCACCAGCGACTTGACCGTGGTGGAGAGCGGCACGCCCAGCAGTTCGGCAACCTCGGCGCAGGTCGCCTTGCCCGGCGTCGGCGTCTTCGCCAGGGCCTGCGCCGGCGCCGGTCTCGGCCCGCGCGGCGCGAGCGCCTCGGCCTTTTCCATGTTGGCCGCGTAGTCGCTGGCCGGGCAGTAGACGATCGCGTCCTCGCCGGTCGCGGCGATCACCTGGAACTCCTCGCTCAGGTCGCCGCCGATCGCGCCGCTGTCGGCCGCGACCGCGCGGTAGCGCAGGCCGAAGCGGTCGAAGATGCGCCGGTAGGCCTGCGCCATCACCTGGTAGCTCTCCTTCGCCGATTGCGCGTCGCGGTCGAAGCTGTACGCGTCCTTCATCGTGAATTCGCGGCTGCGCATCACGCCGAAGCGCGGGCGCCGCTCGTCGCGGAACTTGGTCTGGATATGGTAGAGATTCTTCGGCAGTTGCTTGTAGCTGCGCAGCTCCTGGCGCGCGATATCCGTGACAACTTCCTCACTCGTGGGCTGAATGATGAAGTCGCGCTCGTGCCGGTCCTTCAGCCGCAGCAGCTCCGGCCCCATCTTGGCCCAGCGCCCGCTCTGCTGCCACAGCTCGGCCGGCTGGACCACCGGCATCAGCAGTTCCACCGCGCCGGCGCGGTTCATTTCCTCGCGCACGATCGCCTCGACCTTGCGGATCACGCGCAGGCCCATCGGCATGTAGCTGTAGATGCCGGCGCCGAGCTTCTTGATCATGCCGGCGCGCGTCATCAACTGGTGGCTGACGACCTCGGCGTCGGCCGGCGCGTCCTTCAGCGTCGAAATCAGGAATTGGGAAGCTTTCATGCAAATTTTCGCGTGCGAAAGCAGCCGCGCCGCTTGCTGCGAGCGGCCTGCGGTGCATAATGAATACAGTTCTTGAATTTGGGGTTCGATTATGCTTGACCGGGAAGGCTTCAGGCCCAACGTCGGCATCGTCCTGCTCAACCAGAAGAATCAGGTTTTTTGGGGCAAGCGAATCCGCAGCCACTCTTGGCAGTTCCCGCAGGGTGGCATCGACCGGGGCGAATCGCCGGAACAGGCGATGTTCCGCGAGCTGCAGGAAGAAGTCGGCCTGCTGCCGGAGCATGTTCGCATCGTCGCCCGGACCCGTGACTGGTTGCGCTACGAAGTGCCGGATCGATACGTCCGGCGTGACGCGCGCGGTTTCTACAAGGGACAAAAGCAGATCTGGTTTCTGCTGCAACTGGTCGGCAACGACTGGAACCTGAACCTGCGCGCGACCACCCATCCGGAGTTCGACGCCTGGCGCTGGAACGACTACTGGGTGCCGCTCGACGTCGTGGTCGAATTCAAGCGCGCCGTCTACCAGTTGGCGCTGACCGAGTTGGCGCGCTTCCTGCCGCGCCACGACCACCGCAACCGCTACCTGCGCAGCGGCCTGCGCACGCGCGACCATGAGGCGCCACCGGCCGGCGATTACGAAAGGCGGCCCGCGTTCGAACTGCCGCCGGGCGCGACCTTCGAGCCCGATCCGCAGATGCAGTTCGCGCCGCGGCGAGGCCGGCGTGCGGAGTCCTGAACGCGCGCTTGCCGCGCTGCTGCTGGCCGCAGCCGCGGTTGCAACCGCCGGCGCGGCGCTTGCGCAGACCGCCGGCGACGCACCCGGCTGGACCGAAAGCCCGGTGCCGCCGCCCCCGCCGCTACACACTAGTGGGCTGATCACGCTCGACATGGGCAACGACGCGCGGCTGCATTTCGGCGTCGACCCATCCAGCCTCGCGATCTCGCCGGACGGCGTCGTGCGCTACGTGGTGGTCGCCTCCAGCGGCAGCGTGGTGAACGCCATGTATGAAGGGCTCCGCTGCGCGACCGGCGAACTCAAGACCTACGCGCGCACCACCACCGCCGGCGACTGGCATCCGGTCGACCAGCCGCATTGGCGCTCGATCTACGCGAGCGGGTCCACGCGTTACGCGGTCGTGCTGGCCGAACAGGGCCTGTGCTACGGCAAGGCGCCCACGCGCTCGGTCGAAGCGATGATTCAGCAGCTCAAGGGCCCGCCGCTAGGGCAGCAGCGCTACTACTGAGCGCCCCTCCCCAAAGTTCCAGCCGCGCGATCCGCGATCCGCGATCCGCGATCCGCGATCCGCGATCCGCGATCCGCGAGGCGCATCAAACACAAAGGAGCAAAAGGCCGCGGAGCAGGCCATGTGGGGACACTCGCGGGGCCGGCTTTGCCGGACCGCTGAGTGTGCCCCTTGCAGGGGGTTGGCGAAGCGACACGCAGTGCGCGTAGCCTGGGGTGTTTCACTTCCTCGGCGCGCCGGTCAGCACCAGGTTGTCCCGGTGCACCATCTCCGGCTCGGCGGCGTAGCCGAGCAACGCCTCGAACCGGCTCGAGGGCTTGCGGCAGATCAGCCGCGCCTCGGTGCTCGAATAGTTTGCGAGGCCGCGGCCAAGCTCGCGCCCGGCGGCGTCGCGCACCGCGATCACGTCGCCGCGCGAGAACTCGCCCTCGACCGCGGTCATGCCGATCGGCAGCAGGCTCTTGCCCTCGTCGCGCAGCTTGGCGAGCGCGCCGTCGTCGACGACGACCGCGCCGCGCAGCTTCAGATGGTCGGCGATCCACTGCTTGCGCGCCTGCAGCTTCTGGGTCTGCGCGACCAGCAGCGTGCCGATCGCCTCGCCGCGCACGAGGCGCAGCAGCGCGTCGGGCTCGCGGCCCCAGGCGATCACGGTGGACGCGCCGGAACCGGCGGCGCGCTTGGCCGCCAGCACCTTGGTGATCATGCCGCCGCTGCCGATCTGGCTGCCGGCGCCGCCGGCAAGCTGCTCGAGCGCCGGATCGCCGGCCTGGGCCTCGCGCACCAGCTCGGCACGCTGGTCCTTGCGCGGGTCGGCGGTGAACAGGCCCCGCTGGTCGGTCAGGATGATCAGCAGGTCGGCCTCGATCAGGTTCGCGACCAGCGCACCCAGCGTGTCGTTGTCGCCGAACTTGATCTCGTCGTTGACCACGGTGTCGTTCTCGTTGATCACCGGCACCACGCCCAAGTGCAGCAACGTCAGCAGCGTCGAGCGCGCATTCAGGTAGCGCTCGCGGTCGGCCAGGTCGGCGTGCGTCAGCAGCACCTGCGCGCTGCCCAGGCCGTGCTCGCGCAGCTTGGTCTCGTACATCTGCGCGAGCCCCATCTGCCCGACCGCGGCCGCCGCCTGCAACTCAGGCACCTCGCGCGGACGCCGCGGCCAGCCCAGGCGCTTCATGCCCTCGGCGATCGCGCCGCTCGAGACCATCACCACCTCGCGCCGGCGCGTGCGACTCGCGGGCACCGCGCCCGGTGCCGCGGACGGCCCGCCGTGCACCAGCGCCGCCAGCTGCCGGCACCATTCGCCGATCGCGGCGGCGTCGAGCCCGCGCCCTTCGTTCGTGACCAGGCTGGAGCCGACCTTGACCACGATGCGGCGCGCGTCGCGCAGCAGCCTGGACCCGTCTTTTTTAGTCATTTGTGCCTGCAGCCAGCGCCCACCGTTCGCAGTTTGCTATATAAAGAATAGCAATCATGCGCGGGACGGATCGGAGAAGCGCGGGTCGGGCTGCGCCGGCGCGGCCTCCGCCGCCTGCAACTGCGCGAGCTGCTGATACACCGCCTGGACCAGCACCTCACAGCCCTCACGGGTCAGCGCCGAGATTTCGAACACCGGCCCCTTGTAGCGCAGCCGGCGCACGAACTCGCGCACCCGCGCGGCGCGCTCGTCGGCCGGCACCATGTCGATCTTGTTCAGCACCAGCCAACGCGGCTTCTTGTACAGCTTCTCGTCGTATTTCTTCAGTTCGGCGACGATCGCGCGCGCCTGCGCGACCGGATCGACGCCTTCGTCGAACGGCGCCAGATCGACCACGTGCAGCAGCAGCCGGGTGCGCTGCAGATGCCGCAGAAACAGATGGCCGAGGCCGGCGCCCTGCGACGCGCCCTCGATCAGTCCGGGCAGGTCGGCCACCACGAAGCTCTGCTCGGGGCCGGCGCGCACCACGCCGAGGTTCGGGTGCAGCGTCGTGAACGGGTAGTCGGCGATGCGCGGGCGCGCGTTCGAGATCGCGGTGATCAGCGTCGACTTGCCGGCGTTCGGCATGCCGAGCAGGCCCACGTCGGCCAGCACCTTGAGCTCGAGCTTGAGGCTCTTTCGCTCGCCGGGCCAGCCCGGCGTCTTCTGGCGCGGCGCGCGATTGGTCGCACTCTTGAAACGCAGGTTGCCGAAACCGCCGTCGCCGCCGCGCGCGATCACGACGACCTCGCCCGGCGTCAGCAGCTCGTGCAGCACTTCGCCGCTGGCCGCGTCGCTGATCACGGTGCCGACCGGCATCTTGAGCGTGATGTCGGCGCCGGCCGCGCCGAACATGTCGGAGCCCATGCCATGCTCGCCGCGCTTGGCCTCGTGGCGCCGCGAAAAGCGGTAGTCGACCAGCGTGTTCAGGTTCGGATCGGCCAGCGCATAGACATGGCCGCCGCGCCCGCCGTCGCCGCCGCTCGGGCCGCCGAACTCCTTGAACTTCTCGTGCCGGAACGCGACGCAGCCGTTGCCGCCGTCGCCGGCGGCGATATCGATGAAGGCTTCGTCGACGAACTTCATGGCGGGATCAGTCTACAGAGGATGCACGAACGACTGCGGCGCAAAGACGAAAGCCCCGCCAGGCGGGGCTTCGACGATGTCGCCGCGGCGAATGTTCAGGCCGGCGTCACGCTGACGGTCTGCTTGTTCAGCGCGCCCTTCACGTCGAACGACACCTGGCCGTCGACCAGCGCGAACAAGGTGTGGTCCTTGCCGACGCCGACGTTCGTGCCCGGATGGAACTTGGTGCCGCGCTGGCGCACGATGATCGAGCCGGCCGAGACCTGCTGCCCGCCGAACGCCTTGACGCCGAGCATCTTGGGTTGCGAATCGCGCCCGTTGCGCGTGGAGCCGCCGCCTTTTTTCTGTGCCATTGATACTGCTCCTTACGCCGCGATCGCACCGATCTGCAGTTCGGTGAACTGCTGACGATGCCCCTGGCGCTTCTGATAATGCTTGCGGCGGCGCATCTTGAAGATGCGTACCTTGTCGTGCAGACCGTGCGCCAGCACCGTGGCGGTGACGGTCGCGCCGGCAACCAGCGGCGTGCCGACCCGGATTTCAGCGCCGTCGCCGACGGCGAGCACCTGGTCGATCACGATTTCCTGGCCGACGTCCGCAGTAATCTGTTCTACCTTGATCTTCTCGCCGGTGGCGACACGATACTGTTTGCCACCGGTTTTTATGACCGCGTACATGCCCTGACCTCTTCGAAATGGAAGTTCCATGGACGGATTTCCACGGAGCCGAAGATTATAACTGGGTTCACCGGCGACGCCTGGGGCTAGGCCCACCGGGCCGGCGGGCGGGCCGCGGCCTTTCTATAATCATCGGCCGGACCTTGCCGGTCCTCGCCGAGCCTCGATCTCGCGGCGGGCCCCGTTACTTCGGCATCCGTCCGGCATCGCCACCCTACCCCGCCGCTTTCCTCGCCGTTTCTGCCTTGTCCGCTCATTCGTCCAGCACCGCAGCCGTGCTCGCCCTGATCGCCGGCGACATGCACGAAGTCGACCGGCAGATCGCGCGCCGCCTCGACTCGAGCGTGCCGCTGGTCGGCGAGGTCTCGCGCTACATCATCGCCGCCGGCGGCAAGCGGCTGCGTCCGGCGCTGCTGCTGCTGACCTGCGGAGCGCTCGGCTATGCCGGTGCGCAGCGCTTCAACCTGGCCGCGGTCGTCGAGTTCATCCATACCGCCACGCTGCTGCACGACGACGTGGTCGACGAATCGACGCTGCGCCGCGGGCGCGCGACCGCGAACGAATCGTTCGGCAACCCGGCCAGCGTTCTGGTCGGCGACTTCCTGTACTCGCGCGCATTCCAGATGATGGTCGACGCAAGCTCGATGCGCGTGATGGAAATCCTGGCCGACGCCACCAACGTGATCGCCGAGGGCGAGGTGCTGCAGCTGATGAACATGCACGACGCCTCGCTCGACGAGGCCGGCTACCTGCGCGTGATCCGCTCCAAGACCGCGAAGCTGTTCGAGGCGAGTGCGCGACTCGGCGCGGTGCTGGCCGGGGCCGCGCCGGAGATCGAGCAGGCCTGCGCCGACTATGGCCAGGCGCTCGGCACCGCGTTCCAGGTGATCGACGACCTGCTCGACTACGACGGCGACGCCGCCGAGATGGGCAAGAACCTGGGCGACGACCTGCGCGAAGGCAAGGCGACGCTGCCGCTGATCGTCGCGATGCAGCGCGGCAGCGCCGATCAGCAGCGCGTCGTGCGCAGGGCGATCGAGACCGGCGCGGCCCAGGAGTTGGACCACATTGTCACCATCGTGCGGGATACCGGCGCGCTCGACGCGACCCGGCAGGCCGCGGCGGCCGAAGCACAGCGTGCGATCGCGGCCGCGCGACAGCTGCCCGACAATCCGTACCGCGACGGTTTGCTAGAATTGGCGGCTCAGCTTCTCGAGCGCCGGTCCTGAAACGCCATCCATGGCAACGGCGCTCCTGCAGTCGACCCGGCCTTGAAGGCCATCGGGGTGTAGCTTAGCCTGGTAGAGCGCTACGTTCGGGACGTAGAGGCCGGAGGTTCGAATCCTCTCACCCCGACCAGGTTTCCCAGAGGGAACCAGCCGAAATCAAGCACTGGCGCGGGTCCCGCAGCATGTGGGTGTCACACAGCCATGCCACACATGACCACTCACCTGACCCGACGCGGAGCGCGATCCCGCATCTCGCAACTGGTCCGCTCGCCGCTGAACAGCCTTTCCAATAATTCACGCCCCGATCGTCCGCGAAGCGTGAATTAATGTGCCTTTCTGCCAACTTCCGACCGGCGCGGGCGCCGCATTTCAATTTACAGGGGCTGGTCAATCGGCGATGATTGACGAGCCTTTTTACATCGTCACACACCCACCCGAACGCGCACGTTTTTCGACAGATGGCCGTCGTCGACTCGATCATCAAGGACATGGCTCCAGGGGCGCTGCCCGGGCTGGGCCGCACGCTGGTGGCCGCCGGCAAGCTCGACCAAAAGCGCGCCGAGGAGATCTACCGCAAGTCGCAGACCGCCCGCACCAGCTTCATCGCCGAGCTGACCGGCTCGGGCACGGTGTCGGCGCGCGACCTCGCACACACTATGTCGACCGCGTACGCGGCGCCGCTGCTCGACCTCGATGCGGTCGACGTGGAGCGGCTGCCCAAGGGCCTGCTCGACGGCAAGACCTGCCTGGACTACCGCGTGGTCGTGCTCGGCAAGCGCGGCAACCGGCTGATCGTGGCCACCGCCGATCCGTCGGACCATCGCGCGGTCGAGAAGATCAAGTTCGCGACCCAGTTGCACGTCGACTGGGTCATCGTCGAATTCGACAAGCTGTCCAAGCTGGTCGAGGTCACCGCCACCACGGCCACCGAAGCCATCGACAACCTGGTCGGCGAGGACTTCGAGTTCGACGAAGCGTCGATCGAGGCGGCGTCGCAGGACAGCAGCGACACCGTCATCGCCGAGGTCGAGGACGCGCCGGTCGTCAAGTTCCTGCACAAGATGCTGCGCGACGCGATCGGCATGCGCGCGTCGGACCTGCACTTCGAACCGTACGAGCAGTATTACCGGGTGCGCTTTCGCATCGACGGCGAGCTGCGCGAGATCGCGACGCCGCCGATCGCGATCAAGGACAAGCTGGCGTCGCGCATCAAGGTGATCTCGCGGCTCGACATCTCGGAAAAGCGCGTGCCGCAGGACGGCCGCATGAAGCTCAAGATCGGGCCGGAGCGGGTGATCGACTTTCGGGTGAGCACGCTGCCGACGCTGTTCGGCGAGAAGATCGTGATCCGCATCCTGGACCCGAGCAGCGCCAAGCTCGGCATCGAAGCGCTCGGCTACGAGCCCGAGGAGCGCGACCGGCTGGTCAAGGCGATCAGCCGGCCCTACGGCATGGTGCTGGTCACCGGCCCGACCGGTTCCGGCAAGACCGTGTCGCTCTACACCTGCCTGAACATGCTGAACAAGGCGGGCGTGAACATCGCGACCGCCGAGGATCCGTCCGAAATCAACATGCCGGGCGTGAACCAGGTGAACGTCAACGAGAAGGCGGGACTGACCTTCGCGACGGCGCTGCGCTCGTTCCTGCGCCAGGACCCGGACATCATCATGGTCGGCGAAATCCGCGACCTCGAAACCGCGGACATCGCGATCAAGGCCGCGCAGACCGGGCACCTGGTGCTGTCCACGCTGCACACCAACGATGCCCCCGCGACGCTCACGCGCATGCGCAACATGGGC
>JAFECV010000340.1 GCA_018241985.1 Pseudomonadota bacterium
CCAGCAGGTGCAGCAGGTCGAACTCGGTGCCGGTCAGTTCCACCGCCTCGCCGTGGCGCCGCACGCTGCGCGTGGCGGGGTCGAGCACCAGGCCCTCGAAGCGCAGCGGCGCATCGGCGGCGGCCGCGGGCACGGCCGGGCGGCGGCGCAGGATGGCCTGCACGCGCGCCACCAGCTCGCGCGGCTCGAAGGGCTTGGGCAGGTAGTCGTCGGCACCGAGCTCCAGCCCAACCACGCGATCGGTCAGCTCGCCGCGCGCGGTCAGCATCAGGATCGGCAGGTCGCTGTGCTGGCGGATCGCGCGGCACAGCTCGAAGCCATCCATCTCCGGCAGCATGACGTCAAGGATGGCCGCGTCGATGTCGCCCGCGCGCAGGCGTGCCAGACCGCTGGCGGGCGTCAGCGCCTGCACCAGTTCCAGGCCGAAGCGCCCGAAATAAGTGGCCAGCGGCGCGCCGAGCTCGGTGTCGTCATCGATCAGCAGGATGCGGCTCATGTCGCCATTGTCGCCAGCTCGCGAGCCGCCGCCCAATGATGCGCGGCGGCCCGTCGTCTGTGCAGCTCAACCGCGATGGCGGCCGTGACGCCGCTGCAGAAAGTCGCGCACCTTCTGTTGCTGCGCCGGGTTCAGGTCGTCATAGAAGTCGCCCAGCGCGGCGATCACGTCGGGGCTGCCGCTCTTCACGGCGTCGGTCTTCTGCTGCACCAGCGCCTGGGCCTTGGTGCGGTCGAACTTGTCGCCGGCAAAGAGCGACTGGAACTCGGCACGCGGGTTACCGCTGCCGCGCACGGCCATGCGTTCGTTGTGAAGCGCGTCGGCCAGCTTGGCAAGCCGTGCCTTCTGCTCGGCGTTCAGGTCGAGCTTGCCGGCCACGCGGTCGACCATCTTGCTGCGCCATGCGGCGGCCTGTTCCGGCGTGGCGTTGCCGTGCCAGCCGCCGTACATGCGGTGGCCGCAGGACGCGAGAGCGCCCAGCGCGATGACGACGCCGGCCAGACCGATGAGCGAGCGTTTGATCCAGGGTTTCATGACGGTGCCTTTCATGCAGGCTGTTGAACATGACCGTGATGGTGCCGGCCGCCCTCGCAAAAGTCTTCTCGCCGCGGTTTCGGCGTGTTTCGTTTCTTTTCAGCGGGGCGGCGCAGGATCGCGACGTTGGCTCCAGTCGGCTGCACTCATCCCTTTCGTCGTTCGGGCGATTCGCGCTTGTGCAAACGCAGGGTCCGCCGCGTGCTAAAACCGGCGCAGTGCCGGCCCACGCACAGCACGAACAACATCGACACGGCAGCCCATACCAGCACGACCGACACCATAGCCATGCGCGACTTCGACGACTCCCAAGGCCGACGCTGGCAAGCCGCGTTGCTGGAAGGCTCCTACGGCCACGTCGTGCTGCTGTTCAGCCCGATCGAAGGCGGAGAGGTGCGCCAGAAGCTGATCGACGCCAACTACCTGGTCGAGGCCGGAACATGGCTGGCCACGCTGGACGAGGACGCGTTGCGTGCGCTGCTGATCGAAGCCACGCCGTGGGACCCGGCCACGTCGGGCAGCGGATGAGCCGAACGCACGACGTCGTGGCAATGAAAGCGACGACGAACGCCGGCTTGCTACTTTTTATGTAGCGCATAGCGAAGGCGGGACCTTCGCTACAGCCCGATTTCTTTCAAGAATTGCGCGTTCCACCCGGCCCCGTCAGCACCTCGGGGTTCAGCGGCGTCAGCGGCTCGTTCCGCTCGAAGAAGCCGATCAGGTTGTCGGCCGCGAGGTTGGCCATTGCGCGGCGCGTCGCCACTGTCGCGCTGGCAATGTGCGGGGTCAGCACCACGTTGCGCAGCGCGAGCAGATCCGGGTGCACGCGCGGCTCGCCCTCGAACACGTCGAGCCCGGCCGCGGCGATGCGCCCCTCGCGCAGCGCGGCGGCCAGCGCCGCGTCGTCGACCACGCCGCCGCGCCCGATGTTGACCAGCGTCGCGGTCGGCTTCATCAGCGCGAGCTCGGCCGCGCCGATCAGGTGGTGCGTGGCCGGCGTGTACGGCGCGACCAGCATCACGTGGTCGGCGCTGCGCAGCAGCTCGTTCTGATCGACGTAGCGCGCGCCGCATTCGGCTTCCCGTGCTGGCGCGAGCCGCGAGCGGTTGTGGTACAGCACCCGCATGCCGAAGCCGTGCGCGCCACGGCGCGCAATGCCCTGGCCGATGCGGCCCATGCCGATGATGCCGAGCGTGCTGCCGTGCACCTCGGCGCCGGCGAACATGTCGTAGCTCCACCTGCGCCACAGGCCTTCGCGCAGGAACCGTTCGCCCTCGCTGATGCGGCGCGCGGCCGCCATCAGCAGCGCGAAGCCGAAGTCGGCGGTGGTCTCGGTCAGCACGTCGGGGGCATTCGTGCCGAGCACGCCGCGCGCGGTCATCGCGGCCAGGTCGAAGTTGTTGTAGCCGACCGCCATGTTCGCGCAGATCCTCAAATCGGGACAGGCCGCGAGCAGGCCCTCGTCGATGCGCTCGCCGCCGGTCGTGAACACGCCCTGCTTGCCGTGCAGGCGCGCGATCAGCTCGGTGCCGGTCCAGATCGCATCGAGCGGGTTGGCTTCGACGTCGAAGTGGCGGGCGAGACGTTCGACGATGTCGGGAAAGATCGCACGCGCGATCAGGATGCGGGGCTTGCTCATGGCGAAACGACGAAGCTCAAAGGAACCAGATCCAGGTGACGGTCAGCAGCAGCGGCAGCAGCACGCAGCCCGACCACAGCATGTAGCCGAAAAACCCCGGCATCGCGACGCCGCGGTGCTCGGCCACCGCCTTCACCATCATATTCGGCGCGTTACCGATGTAGGTGCCGGCCCCCATGAAGACCGCGCCGGCCGAGATCGCGGCGAGCGTGGCCGCGAACGTGGTCATCAGCGCCTGCGCGTCGCCGCCGGCGGTGTGGAAGAACACCAGGTAGGTCGGCGCGTTGTCGAGGAACGCGGACAGCAGCCCGGTGGCCCAGAAGTACAGCGCCGCATCGGGCTGGCCGTCCGGCCGCGTGACCGCGGCGATCACGCCCGCGAACGGCCCTTGCGCGCCGGCGCGCAGCATCGCGATCACCGGCACGATGGTGACGAAGATGCCGGCGAACAGCTTCGCGACCTCGGCCATCGGCGCCCATTCGAAATGATTGGCCTCATGCACGCGCGCCGGCGTCAGCGCCAGCGACAGCAGCGTGACGGCGATCAGGCCAGCGTCGCGCACCAACCCCGGCAGCGCAAGCGCTGTGCCTTGCACGGCGAACGGCGTGTCCGAGCGCCACAGCCCGCTTTGC
>JAFECV010000341.1 GCA_018241985.1 Pseudomonadota bacterium
CTTCGCGTCCGTTCTGTGCGCGCGCGCCCGCTCGGCATCGGCCACGCGCCGCGCCGCGTCCTCACGGTAGAACAGCCAGACCGGCTCGACGAACAGGCTGCCGAGCGACACCAGATCGTCCGGCTGCGTGCGCTGCGCGTTGCCGCTGCCGCCCTGCACGAAGCCCAGGTCCGCCTTGCCTTCGCGCAGCAGCCGGCGGTTCGCGGCCGAGCCTTCGCTTTGCACCAGCACCACGGTGATGCCGTTCGCCGCGAGCGCCTTCTTGTAGCGCTGGCCGAATTCGGCGTAGGCGCTTTCCGCCGGGCCGGTCGCGAGCCGCACGCTGCGCGGCGGATTGGGTTTTAGCCACCAGTAGGCCAGCGCGAGCAGCGCGATCGCGATCAGCAGGAACGGTCCGGCGGAGACCAGCAGCGCACGCAGCGCCACCAGCATCCGGTGCATCGCGTGCGACATCATGCGCGGGCGGGGCGTGGGCGGCGGCGCACTGCGCCGAGATCGGCGGCGGCGGGCAGCGTCAGCGTGCCGACGCGGATGCCGCGCGCCGCGAGCACCGCCCGCACTACCGCGCGCGCGGTGGCTTCGGCCGCCATCACGCCGAGCAGCGTCATGTCGAAGCGCTTGCCGGCGGCCCCGGTGCCGAGCGCGAACAGCGTGTCGCCGTCGAACGGCGTGTGCACCGGGTTGATCGCGCGCGCCAGCCCGTCGTGCGCGAGCTGCGCGAGCCTCTTCGCCTGCGTCTTGGTGATTAGCGCGTCGGTCGCGATCACGCCGATCGTCGTGTTCGTGCCGATGCGCGGCAGCTCGGGCTGGGCGCCGCGCAGCAGCGCACGGCGGCTGTCGAGCAGCGACCGGCCACCGGCGCTCGTGCGCGCGCCGGCCAGCACGCGCCCGCTGCCCTCGTCGATCACATCGCCGAGCGCGTTGCACGCAATCAGCGCGCCGACCGTGACCCCGTCCGCCGACACCGAGGCGGTGCCGATGCCGCCCTTCATCGCGCGCGCCATGCCGAACATCTTGCCGACCACGGCGCCGGTGCCGGCACCATGGTTGCCCTCGGCCGGGCGGCTGCGCGACGCGGCGGCGCAGGCGCGGTAGCCGGCTTCGGCATCGGGGCGGAAGCGCGGGTCGCCGATCGGCAGGTCGAACAGCACGGCGGCCGGCACGATCGGCACCCGGGCGACGCCGACGTCCAGGCCGATGCCGCGCTCTTCCAGCCAGCGCATCACGCCGCTCGCCGCGTCCAGTCCGAACGCGCTGCCGCCGGAGAGCAGCACCGCGTGGACCTGCTGCACCAGGTTCTCCGGCGCCAGCAGATCGGTCTCGCGCGTGCCGGGCGCGGCGCCGCGCACGTCGACGCCGCAGACCGCGCCATCCCGCGCGATCACCACGGTGCAGCCGGTCGGCCTGCGCGGGTCGGTGAAATGGCCGACCTCGATGCCGGCGACGCGGGTCAGCGCGCCTGCGCCGCGCGCGGCAACGACTGCAGGGGAACTGCCCGTTTCTGGCTGGGGAGTGGAGGCGCGCATGGCCGGACGATTATCCAACGACGTGCAGGGTGGGAAGGGGGTGCATGTCAGGGTCTCGCGCGATGTTGCCGGGTCACAAGCGCGACAAGCATGGCCGTGTGACGCCGGCGCGCTTGGTCTATTCTTTTGGCTTTTCCCGACAGGTCTGTTTCGAGGAGCAAGTGCAATGGCCGCCGCATCGTCTTCTTCCTCCGCCGCGTCGTCGAGCCGTGAACCCGCGCATTACGCGTTCTGGCCCAGGCGCGTACCGCGCCAGCTCACGCCGCCGGCGAATTCGCTGTGGCAGAACCTGGTGGTGAGTGCGCTGCGCTATCCGACCAAGCCGGCGCTGGTGTTCTTCGACCGGACGCTGTCCTACTTTGAATTGCTACAAAAAACGGAGCGGCTCGCGACCTGCCTGCATGCGCTCGGCGTGAAAAAGGGCGACCGGGTCGTGCTGTGCATGCAGAACTGTCCGCAGCTGGTGATCGCGCATTTCGCGATCCTGCGCGCGAACGCGGTGGTGGTGCCGGTGAATCCGATGAACCGCGCCGAAGAGCTCAAGCACTACATCACCGACCCCGACGCCAAGGTCGCGATCACGACCGCCGACCTGGCTGCCGAACTGGCCAAGGCCAACGATGCGCTGCCGGCCGCCGAGCGGCTGCAGCACCTGATCGTGACCCACTTCACCGATGCGTTCGACCCGCAGGCCGCGGGCGACGATGGGCCTCCGGCGGCCTGGGTCGACTGGCTGACGAAGCGCCACGAATTGCCGGCGCTGGCCGGCGGCGAGGTGATCCCGTGGGAGCAGGCGCTGGCGACGAAGGCCGAGCCGCCGCCGCACAGCGTCGGCCCGCAGGATCTTGCGGTGCTGCCGTACACCAGCGGCACCACGGGGTTGCCGAAAGGCTGCATGCACACGCACGCCAGCATCATGCACAACGCGGTCTCGAGCAGCCTGTGGGGCAACGGCTCGCCGGAGGCGGTCACGCTGGCCGTGGTGCCGATGTTCCACATCACCGGCATGGTCAGCGTGATGCACGCCAGCCTGTACGGCGCGGCGACGCTGGTGCTGATGCCGCGCTGGGACCGCGACCTGGCCGGGCGCCTGATCTCGCACTGGCGCGTGACGAACTGGACCAACATCCCGACGATGGTGATCGACCTGCTGGCGAGCCCGAATTTCGAGCGCTACGACCTCTCCAGCCTGAACCTGATCGGCGGCGGCGGCGCCGCGATGCCGCAGGCGGTGGCGCAGCGGCTGCTCGAGCAGTTCGGGCTGCGCTATGCCGAAGGCTATGGCCTGACCGAGACCGCCGCGCCATCGCACAGCAACCCGCCGGACGCGCCCAAGCAGCAATGCCTGGGCATTCCGTTCATCGGCACCGACGCGCGCGTGGTCGATCCCGACACCTTGCGCGAAGTCGCGCAGGGCGAGCAGGGCGAGATCGTGGTCCATGGGCCCGAGGTGTTCCAGGGCTACTGGAAGCGGCCGGAGGCGACAGCGGCGGTGTTCTTCGAACTGGACGGCAAGAAGTTCTTCCGCACCGGCGATCTGGGCCGGGTCGACGAGGACGGCTACTTCTTCCTGACCGATCGATTGAAGCGCATGATCAATGCGTCCGGCTTCAAGGTCTGGCCGGCCGAGGTCGAGGCGCTGATGTTCAGGCACCCGGCGATCCAGGAGGCCTGCATCATCGCCGCGAAGGACAGCTACCGCGGCGAAACGGTGAAGGCGGTGATCGTGCTGCGGCCGGCGTTCAAGGGCAAGGTCAGCGAGCAGGAGATCATCG
>JAFECV010000342.1 GCA_018241985.1 Pseudomonadota bacterium
TTGCCATTCAAAACCAGGGCGAGTTTCCAGCCCAGGTTGTTGGCGTCCTGAATGCCGGTGTTGCCACCGCGTGCGCCGAACGGGCTGACCACATGCGCGGCATCGCCGGCGAAGAAGATGCGGCCGTGGCGGAATTCGTCGAGCAGGTGGTCGCGGTACTGGTAGGGGCCGATCCAGACGAACTCGAAATCCACGTCGGGGCCCAATTGCTCGCGCAGGCGCCGGGCGGCCACCTCGGGCTGACTGACGGCTTGTGGATCGGCGTCGGCGCCCATCTGATAGTCGATGCGCCAGACCCCGTCACCCATCAGATGCTGCCAGACGCTGCGGCCGTCGTTGAACGGCGCATCCGTCCAGGTCCAGCGCTCCTTGGGCAGGGGTTTGACAAAGCGAACGTCGGTGATGCACCAGCGGTCTTCGCCCAGCGAGGTGTGGGCATCGAGCCCCAGCTGGGTGCGGATCGGGCTGGCGGCGCCGGTGGCGTCGATCAGGTAGCTGGCCTCCAGCGCGTATTCGCCCTGGGGGGTCTGCACCTGGATCCGCACGTGATCATCCTGCGGCTGGACGTGCTGGATGGCGTTCTTCCAGCGCAACTCAGTCAGGCCGAGTGCCTGGATACGCTCGACCAGAAACCATTCGATGTAGAACTGCTGGATGTTGATGAACGGAGGCTGCTCGGAGCAACTGTCGGTGGCGAGGTCGAAGCTGTAGACCTCGTCGCTGCCCGACAGGGTTCGTCCGATGTTCCAGGTGATGCCTTTGTCCTGGATGCGCTCGAAGATGCCCAGCCGATCGAAGATTTCCAGGCTCTTCTGGGCATAGCAGATGCCGCGCGAGGAGGCGCCGCGCACGCCGATGGTGTCGTCATCGTCCAGCATCACCGAGCGGATGCCGCGGGTGGCCAGATCGCAGGCCAGCGTCAGACCGCACAGACCAGCCCCGGCGATGACAACCGGATATCGTTGTGTCTTGCCTGAGGTAAGTTCGGGCGGTGCCACGAAAGGCCAATGGGGCAGTTCGTATTCGGGGGCGAAGCGAAAAGTGGGTACCTTGTTTGTCTCCATGGTTTTTCCTCGTCGAGAATTTCAAAGTCGATCGATCCATGCCGCAATGGCATCGGCGGCCTCTTGAACCAGCGCGGGTTGCCCGGCGAGGTAGTGGTTGCCGCCGCGGATATCGACGTTGCGAATTCGTTCGCCGCCAGCGCGCAGCCAGGCGTCGCGGGTCGAAGGGAAGGTGCTCTGGTCCGCTGTGTAGGTCAGCAGCAGCACGGGCACACTGGTGCGCGCGAGGTTGCTGGGGCCATCGGCGCGCGAAGCGGATGACCACTGGGACAGGAACGCGGTGAGGGACGTGTAACGTCCCATCGAGTTGGCCGCGTAGTTGACGGTGCGCGTATCGCCCCAGACGCTGCCGGGCGCCCGATCGTTTGCATCCAGCGACAGATCGAGGCAGCGGGGGTCGGCCAAGGTGCGGTGCACGACAAACGCCTGATCGCGGGGTGCGCCCGGGGTGGCGCGCAAATGACGCAGACGCGCCCACACCCAGGTTTCGATCCTGTCCCGCCGCGCACGCTGCGCCGCGCGATAGCGTTCCAGGAACGGGGCGCTGTAGGGTGGGCCATTGTGCGGATCGAACATGTCCAGTGCAGGGTCGGCCGACAGCGAATCGGCCTCGTTCAGCACCGCCGGATCCAGCCAATTGGCGAGCAGGTGCGATCGTCCCTCGTGCGCGGCGCACAGCACTAGGCCATCGACGGGCGGAAGGTCCTCGGGCGACAGATGCGCGGCGTCGCCATGCACCAGGGTGTCGATGGTCAACTTCTCGGCCTGGGCCTGGTAGAACGAGGCGAGTGCCGCGCCGCCGGAGTTGCCGATCAGAACCACCCGCTCATAGCCGAGCGAGCGCACGTATTTGACGCCGGCGCCCAAGTCCTGGATGACGCGCTCCATCAGTAGCACGGCGTCGCTGCCGGCGTAGCGTGAGTTCAACCCCATGCAGAACGTGCCGCGCGTAGCCAGCGGCTCGATCAGGTAGTGCCCCATGAAGTTGCTGGTCGGATGCATGACGATGGCGGCCGTACGCGCCTTGGCCGGTGCCCGGTATGCGCCGTAAATGCGGGGGCGCAACATCTGCAGGCCAGACTGGCTTTCCATCGCCGCACCCGACTTGACGTCTATAGCAGCAAGCTGCATGTCCATCGACTCAGCCCTGCACCGTTTGCACGCGATCACCGCTGGACGGACGGCTGCGCTTGAACACCGTCCACTCATGCAATTCCTCATGAGCGCGGCCGGCCAGGCGTTCCATTTCCGATTCGCTCACCGTGACGGTCGTCAGCTCGACGCGGATTCCATTGGGATCGAAGAAGTAGATCGACCGGATGATGTGGTGGTCGGTGATCCCGAGCACTTCAACCGCGGCCGCTTCAAGGCGCGCCTTGGTCGCCTTCAAGTCGTCGATCGAGGCCACGCGCAATGCGAGGTGGTTGACCCACGCGGGCGTGTTGGGCGAAGGCTCGGCCTTGACATCGTCACCCAGGTCGAAGAAGGCGATGTGCGAACCGTCGCGCATCTGGAAAAAGATGTGGACGTAAGGGCAATATTCGCCCGTGCTTGGCACGCGGTCAGCTTTGATCACATGGACCAACGGCAAGCCGAGCAGATCCTCGTAGAAGTGCCTGGTTTCCTCGCAATCGCGACAGCGCCAGGCGAAGTGGTGAAGACCGAGAATCGGGACCGGGGATGGGATCGCAACCTGCGTCATGGCGGAGATGAAAATGTGTGTCGAGGGACGGATTGGACGACTGGCATACTCAAACGACAAACTGTTTTTTTTCATGGATTGATTGGCCAAAGTGATAGATGTGACACTGCGCCAACTGCGAGCCTTGCTGGCTGTCGCCAAGAGTGGCAGCTTTACGAGGGCAGCCGAATCCATGCACATCACGCAGTCGGCGCTCAGTGGCCTGATCCGGGAGCTGGAGTCACAGTTGGGCGTTCGCCTGGTCGATCGCTCCACACGGCGAGCCCAGCTTTCCGAGGTCGGCAAGACGTTTCACGACATGGTGGCGGGGCTGATGCGAGAGCTGGATGAAGCCCTGGACAACGTCGACAGCCTGAAGCGCCTGCGCCATGGCGTGGTGCGAATCGCGGCGCCCCAGATGATGGCCAGCACACTGATGCCGGAAGTGATCTCGAGGTTTGGCGCGGAGCACCCCGACATCGAGATTCACTTGGCGGACTGTGGCGTGGAAGAAGTCATCCAAGCCGTCGCGGCGGGGAAAGTGGACATCGGTGTC
>JAFECV010000343.1 GCA_018241985.1 Pseudomonadota bacterium
TCGGCATCGTGAAGAAGAACGCGATCATGATGATCGACTTCGCGCTCGACGCCGAACGCCACGAGGGCAAGTCGCCGCGCGATGCGATCTTCGAGGCCTGCCTGCTGCGCTTCCGGCCGATCCTGATGACGACGATGGCCGCGCTGCTCGGCGCGCTGCCGCTGATCATCGGCGGCGGCGTCGGCGCCGAGCTGCGCCGGCCGCTGGGCATCACGATGGTCGGCGGACTGCTGGTGAGCCAGGTGCTGACGCTGTTCACCACGCCGGTGATCTACCTCGCGTTCGATCGCGCCGCGCGGCGCATGCGCCGGCGCTTCCATCGCGACGCGCAGGCCGGGCCGGCCGCAAACTGAAAGCCAGGGCGACACCTCCGCATCCGGCATGAACGTCTCGCGGCTCTTCATCGAACGCCCGGTGGCGACCACGCTGCTGACGCTGGGCATCGCGCTGGCCGGCATCGTCGCGTTCCGCCTGCTGCCGGTCGCGCCGCTGCCGCAGGTCGATTTTCCGACGATCTCGGTGTCGGCCAGCCTGCCGGGTGCGAGCCCCGAAACCATGGCCGCGACGGTCGCGACGCCGCTGGAGCGCACGCTGGGGAACATCGCCGGCGTCACCGAAATCACCTCGTCGAGTTCGCTCAGCTCGACGCGCATCGTGCTGCAGTTCGACCTGAACCGCGACATCGACGGCGCCGCGCGCGACGTGCAGGCGGCGCTGAACGCGGCGCGCACGCTGCTGCCGACCGGCATGCCGAGCAACCCGACCTACCGCAAGGTGAATCCGGCCGACGCGCCGATCATGATCCTGTCGCTGACCTCGGACACGATGCCGCAGGGCCGGATGTACGACGTGGCCGACACGATCCTGGCGCAGCGGCTCTCGCAGGTGGACGGCATCGGCCAGGTCACGGTTGGCGGCAGCTCGCAGCCTGCCGTGCGCATCGAACTGAACCCGATGGCGCTGAACAAGTACGGCATCGGCACCGCGGACGTGCGCACCGCGGTCGCGGCGACGAACGCGAACCGGCCCAAGGGACTGGTGGAGGACGGCGACCGCAACTGGCAGATCTACGCGAACGATCAGGCGAACCAGGCCGCCGACTACGCGCCGCTGATCGTCGCGTACCGCGACGGTGCACCGGTACGCGTGCGCGACGTGGCGCAGGTGGTCGACTCGGTGGCCGACCTGCGCAACGCCGGCCAGACCAACGGCAAACCGTCGGTGCTGGTGATCCTGTACCGCCAGCCCGGCGCGAACATCATCGAAACGGTGGACCGGGTGCGCGCGCTGCTGCCCGAGCTGCACGCGTCGATTCCCGCGGCGATCGACCTCACGGTGTCGCTGGACCGCAGCCCGACGATACGCGCGTCGCTGCGCGACACCGAGTACACGCTGGTGATCTCGGTCGCGCTGGTGGTGCTGGTGGTGTTCGCGTTCCTGCGCAACTGGCGCGCGACGCTGATCCCGAGCGTCGCGGTGCCGGTGTCGCTGATCGGCACCTTCGGCGCGATGTACCTGCTCGGCTACAGCCTGGACATCCTGTCGCTGATGGCGCTCACGATCGCGACCGGCTTCGTCGTCGACGACGCGATCGTCGTGCTCGAGAACGTCTCGCGCCACATCGAGGGCGGCATGAAGCCGTTCGACGCGGCGCTGGTCGGCGCGCGCGAGGTCGGCTTCACCGTGCTGTCGATGAGCCTGTCGCTGATCGCGGTGTTCATTCCGCTGCTGCTGATGGGCGGCATCGTCGGTCGATTGTTCCGCGAATTCGCGGTCACGCTGTCGGTCGCGATCCTGGTGTCGCTGCTGGTATCGCTGACCACCACGCCGATGATGTGCGCCAGGCTGCTGGCGCCGCACGACCCGCGGCACCCGCACCGGCACGGCCGCCTGTACCGCGCCAGCGAACGGGTGTTCGACGCGATGCTGCATGGCTATGAGCGCAGCCTCAAGTGGGCGCTGCGCTTCGCGCCGTTGACGCTGCTGATTTTGCTGGCAACGATCGCGCTGAACTTCTACCTGTACGTGGTCGTGCCCAAGGGGTTCTTCCCGGAACAGGACACCGGCCGCATGGTCGGCAGCATCCGCGGCGACCAATCGATCTCGTTCCAGGCGATGCGGCAGAAGTTCGCGCAGTTCGTGCAGATCATCCGCGCCGACCCGGACGTCGAGACCGTGGTCGGCTTCACCGGCGGCGGACGGGTCAACAGCGGCTTCGTGTTCGTCACGCTGAAACCGCTGGGAGTCCGCAAGATTCCGGCCGAAGCGGTGATCGCGCGCCTCAGGCCCAAGCTCGGCCGCGTGGCCGGCGCCAGCCTGTTCCTGGTGCCGGTGCAGGACATCCGGGTCGGCGGCCGGCAGAGCAGCTCGCAGTACCAGTACACCTTGCAGTCCGACGACCTGGCGGTGCTGCGCAGCTGGGAGCCGCGCATCACGCAGGCGCTGTCGAAGCTGCCGGAACTGGTCGACGTCGACAGCGACCAGCAGGTGCAGGGCCTGCAGACCACGCTGACGATAGACCGCGCCACCGCGATGCGCATGGGCGTGACGCCGCAGCTGATCGACCAGTCGCTGTACGACCTGTTCGGCCAGCGCCAGATCTCGACCATCTACAACGCAACCAACCAGTACCACGTGGTGATGGAAGCGGCGCCGCAGTACTGGCAGAGCCCGACCATGCTGCAGCACATCTTCGTCAGCGTGCTGCAGTCGCCGGCCAATCTGGCGCCGACCTCGTCGGCGCTGCAGCAGCCGCCGGCACTGACCGCGGCCGGCAAGCTGACCGCCAACAGCTCGCTGGCGCTGACGCTCTCCACCAAGGCCGAGCCGCAGGTGCCGCTGTCGGCCTTCGCGTCGTACGCGCCGACCAACACCGCGCTCGCGGTGAACCACCAGGGCCAATTTGCCGCGGCGACGATCTCGTTCAACCTGCCGCAGGGCGTGTCGCTGTCCGAGGCGAGCCGCGCGATCGACGACGAGATGGCGCGCCTGGGCGTGCCGGGCAACCTGCACGGGAGCTTCCAGGGCACGGCCAACGCATTCCAGAGTTCGCTCTCCAGCCAGCCGGTGCTGATCCTGACCGCGCTGCTCGCGGTCTACATCGTGCTCGGCATGCTGTACGAGAGCTACCTGCACCCGCTCACCATCCTCTCGACGCTGCCGTCGGCCGGCGTCGGCGCGCTGCTCGCGCTGCTGCTGACCGGCACCGAGTTCAGCCTGATCGCGCTGATCGGCGTGATCCTGCTGATCGGCATCGTGAAGAAGAACGCGATCATGATGATCGACTTCGCGCTCGACGC
>JAFECV010000344.1 GCA_018241985.1 Pseudomonadota bacterium
AGAACGCGCCCGCCGGCTCCGAAACCGCCGTCGCCGTGATGAAGAGCGCCGTGGCTGCCGCCAACAACGCGTATGAGTCGGTGCAGAAGGTCGTCAAGCAAGCGACTGACCTGGCCGAAGCCAACTTCAACACGGTTGCCGAAACCGCTGCTGCCGGTGCCACCAAGGCCGTCGGTTCGAAGAAGCGTTGATTTAACTGCTGATCACCGTGACGCCGGCGCCCGGCGCCGACGTCACGATGCAGAATTGAACAGCCGGGGGCTCCCAAGCCCTCGAATGGTTGTCTCCTCGGATCTTTTCGCAGTCTCACGACTCAGGGATCCGTTCAAGGCCCCGCTGCAAAGCGGGGCTTTTTTTGTCTGCGGCGCCAGCGACGTCAGCGTCCGTCCGGCGGCGCTGCCGCCCCGCTCTCTGGAACGCTCTTCGCCGCGATCAACTCCTTGAGCTTCGGCAGCGCCGCCTGCATCGCCCGCCGGCCGGCTTCGATCGCCCGGCTGCGCGCGGCGAAGTCGGCGCTGGTGATGCCGGCCAGGTTCGGCCGCACCACCAGATCGGCGTCGCGCAACTCGTACCGGTCGATGCTGCGGCCCATGATCGTGAAGGTCTGCAGCAGGATCTGCAGCGTGTCGTCGGTCGGATTGCCCTGCGGCGTGCTCGAGATGTCGACCGCGACGACGAGTTCGGCGCCCATCTGGCGCGCATAGTCGACCGGCACCGGCGCGACCAGCCCGCCGTCGACATAGTCGTGCCCGGCGATGCGCACCGGCTCGAAGATCGCCGGCACCGCGCTGGACGCGCGCACCGCGGTGCCGGTGTCGCCGCGCCGGAACAGCACGCCGTCGCCGCTGTGCAGATCGGTCGCGACGATGCCCAGCGGCAGCGGCATCGCCTCGATGGTCTTGCCGCCGACCTCCTGGTCGACATAGCGCGCGAGGCCGTTGCCGCGCAGCATGCCGCGGCCGAACAGCGGCAGCATCCAGTCGGTGAAGCTCGCCTCCTCCATCGTCATCGCGACCCGCTGCAACTGCGCGCCGTTCATCCCGCTCGCGTACAGCGCGGCGACCAGGCTGCCGGCCGAGGTGCCGACGACGAGCGCGGGCTGGATGCCGGCCTGCTCGAGCACCTGGATCACGCCCACATGCGCGAAGCCGCGCGCCGCGCCGCCGCCG
Organism: Pseudomonadota bacterium; assembly: GCA_018241985.1. Lineage (GTDB taxonomy): Bacteria > Pseudomonadota > Gammaproteobacteria > Burkholderiales > Burkholderiaceae_C > Rhodoferax_A. Next base: position 1,170 of record JAFECV010000344.1, read on the forward strand.
AGCGCGAGGCCGATGCGCGGCGGACGCTTCGGCACCACCGGCGGCGGCACGGTCGGCGCGGGGATCGGGGAAGGCGGCGGCGCCGGCGGCGTGGCGCAACCGGCGATCAGCAGGCCGGCCAGCAGACCGGCGGCGCCGGTCAGCAGTTGGCGGCGAAGGCGCCAGGTTGGCTCGGCGCCAGGGTGTGGTTTAAGCTGCATGGGTTGCCGATGTTAGGGCCTTCGCGCGAGCCACCACTGCCGCTGCCCGCATCGACGCCGACCGGCACCCGCCCGTTCGCACGTTCTGTCTTTCGAAGGAGTCCGACATGGAAATCAACGGTAAGGTGTTCATCGTCACCGGCGGCGCGTCGGGCCTGGGCGCGGGCACGGCGCGCATGCTGGCGCAGCGCGGCGGCAAGGTCGTGATCGCCGACATGCAGGCGCAGGCCGGCGAGCAGGTCGCGCGCGAAGTCAAAGGCGCGTTCGTGCGCTGCGACGTCGCGAGCGAAGCCGACGGCCTGGCCGTGGTCGCGAAGGCGGTGTCGCTCGGCAAGCTGATGGGGCTGGTCAACTGCGCCGGCATCGCGCCGGCCGAGAAGACGGTCGGCAAGAACGGCGCACACAGCCTCGCGGTATTCAGCAAGACCGTGACGGTGAACCTGATCGGCAGCTTCAACATGATCCGCCTCAGCGCCGAGGCGATGAGCAGGAACGAACCCGAGGCCACCGGCGAGCGCGGCGCGCTGATCTCCACCGCGTCGGTCGCCGCGTTCGACGGGCAGATCGGCCAGGCCGCGTACAGCGCGTCCAAGGGCGGCGTGGTCGGCATGACGCTGCCGATCGCGCGCGACCTTGCGCGCAGCGGCATCCGCAACATGACGATCGCGCCCGGCATCTTCGGCACGCCGATGCTGTTCGGCATGCCCCAGGAGGTACAGGACGCGCTGGCCGCGACGGTGCCATTCCCGAGCCGGCTCGGCACGCCGCAGGACTACGCGAAGCTCGCCTGCCACATCTTCGAGAATGACATGCTCAACGGCGAGGTGATCCGCCTCGACGGCGCGATCCGGCTGGCGCCGAAATAACCGCGGCCGCAAAGCGTCGCGACGCGCGGGCTCGGATTTTTTGCATCAAATATGCCGAAAGCGAAGAGCCATCAATGGCTTTGCGCTATCAATTTCATAACATCTTCGGATCAAACCGCAGCAGACTTCGACATCGGAATGCCGTGCGTGTGCGGGTTGGCCTCGTCGGTGTCCTCGGGCAGCAGATTGCCATCAGCCAATGCCGCATCCGACGCGGCCGTTTCGGGGTAACGCTCGGGATACAGGTGGTGCTCCGCAGTCGCGGCATTGAAGGTCCTGGACCACTTGGCGACGACCACCGTCGCGACGCTATTGCCAATCGTGTTGCAGGTCGCGATCGCCATCGACAGGAAGCGGTAGACGCCGAAGATCACCGCCAGCCCCTCCACGGGCAGGATGCCTGTGGAGGTGACGGTCGCGGCGAACACCACGAACGATCCGCCCGAGACCGTGGCCGCGCCCTTCGAGGTCAGCAGCATCAGCAGCAGGATGCCGATCTGATGGTCCAGGCTCAACGGCACTCCGTAGGCATGCGAGATGAACAGCACGCCCATCGCCATGAAGAGCGAGGTGCCGTCGAGGTTGAAGGCATAGCCGGTCGGCAGCACGAGCCCGACCGTCTGCTTGGCGCAGCCCAGGCGCTCCAGCTTGATCAACAGGCGCGGCAACGCGCTCTCCGACGAAGCGGTCCCCAGCACGATCAGGATTTCGTCCTTGATGAAGCGCAGGAAGCGCCAGAGGCTGAAGCCGGCGAGCTTCGCGATGAGGCCCATCACGACGGCGATGAACAGCGCCACCACGGCGTAGAAGCTCAGTACCAGTTCCGCCAACGCCACCAGCACCGCGCTGCCATTGCTGCCCACCGAGTAGGCGACTGCGCCGAACGTGCCTATGGGCGCCAGCTTCATCACCAGATTGATGAAGGAGAACAGCACTTCGGAAATGGTGTCGAGCCCGCCGTTGATCTTCGCGCGGCGGCCTTCCGGAATCGCCAGGATGCC
>JAFECV010000345.1 GCA_018241985.1 Pseudomonadota bacterium
CGCGCGTCGTTGCGTCAGCGGTCGCGGTGAGCGCGATGCGCGGCACGCTGGCAAAGCGCTCGTGCAGCACCGCGAGCTGGCGGTACTCGGGCCGGAAGTCGTGGCCCCACTGGCTCACGCAATGCGCCTCGTCGATCGCGAACAGCGCGAGCCGGCCGCGCGCATGCAACTGGTCCAAGAGCGCGAGAAAGCGCGGCGTCGTGACCCGTTCGGGCGCAGCGTAGAGCAGCGTCAGGCTGCCATCGACGAGGCGCCGCTCGACCTGCGCCGCATCGAAGGCGTCCAGCGTCGAGTTCAGGTACGCGGCGGCGACGCCGGCCTCGTGCAGCGCGCCGACCTGGTCGTGCATCAGCGCGATCAGCGGCGACACCACGATCGTCACGCCCAGGCCCGCCTGCTGGCGCAGGATCGCCGGGATCTGGTAGCACAGGCTCTTGCCGCCGCCGGTCGGCATCAGCACCAGCGCGTCGCCGCCGCCGGCCACCTGCGCGACGATCGCCGCCTGCGGGCCGCGGAACGCGGCGTAGCCGAACACGTCGTGCAGCACGGCGAGCGCGGCGGCGGGGTCGGCGGCAAGGTCGGAGGAGGAGCCGGGTGTCGGCACGGGATGCGGCATGCGCTTGTCGAGGGGCGGTGGGGGTCGGTGCGGGTCGGCGAACCCGCCCGCGAATCCGCTATTGTCCCGGCAATCGGTCCGGTCGGATGCGCGGCCGCGGCCCTGGGCCCAGCGCAGTTCCTACAATCCGCTGGATGAAGCCGATCGCCTACACCCGCGCCAAGCAGCTACCCGATATCCTCGCCCGCCGCATCCTGATCCTCGACGGCGCGATGGGCACGATGATCCAGCAGCTCAAGCTGGGCGAAGCGCAGTACCGCGGCGCCGGTTACGGCGGTGCTCATGGTGCCGGCGCGCGCTTTGCCGAGACGCCTGGGCACCTGAAGGGCAACAACGAACTGCTGTCGCTCACGCGGCCGGACGTGATCCAGGGCATCCACGAAAGCTATCTCGCGGCCGGCGCCGACATCATCGAAACCAACACCTTCGGCGCGACCTCCATCGCGCAGGCCGACTACGGGCTGGCCGAGTTCGCGCGCGAGATGAACCTGGCCTCGGCGCGGATCGCGCGTGCGGCCGCCGACAAATTCAGCACGCCGGAGCGGCCGCGCTTCGTCGCCGGGGCACTCGGCCCGACGCCGAAGACCGCGAGCATCAGCCCGGACGTGAACGACCCCGGCGCGCGCAACATCGATTTCGAGCAGCTGCGCGCGGCCTACCACGAGCAGGCGCTGGCGCTGATCGAAGGCGGCGCGGACCTGCTGCTGGTGGAGACCATCTTCGACACGCTGAACGCGAAGGCCGCGCTGTTCGCGGTGGACGAGGTGTTCGAGGCGACTGGCGAGCGACTTCCGCTCGTCATCAGCGGCACCGTCACCGACGCGTCGGGCCGCATCCTGTCGGGCCAGACCGTGACCGCGTTCTGGCACAGCGTGCGCCATGCGCGTCCGCTCGCGGTGGGGCTCAACTGCGCCTTGGGCGCGGCGCTGATGCGGCCGTACATCCAGGAGCTGCAGCGCGCCGCGGACGACACCTTCATCAGCTGCTACCCGAACGCCGGGCTGCCGAACCCGATGAGCGACACCGGCTTCGACGAGACGCCCGAGGTCACCGCGCGGCTGCTGCACGAGTTCGCGGCCGAGGGGCTGGTCAACATCGTCGGCGGCTGCTGCGGCACCACGCCGGCGCACATCACCGCGATCCGCGATGCGGTCGCGCCGCTGCCGGCGCGCGTGCCATCGCGGCAGCCGTTCTACCGCGAGGCGGCCTGAGCATTTGAGCTTGGCGCGGCGGGTGCTGCCGGTGCGCGGCGCGCCTGCCGCATCAGTTCGACGAAGCGCTGCGCACCGCGGCCGAGCGGCCGCTCCTTCGACCAGACCAGGTCGACCCAGAGTTCGAGCGCGTTCGTCAGGTTCTCCAGCGGCAAGGGCATGAGCCGTCCTGCCGCGATGTGAGCGCGCACCAGCGACTGCGGCAGCCAGCCCCAGCCGAGCCCGGCCGCGATCAACTCCAGCGCGCTGACCGCGTTGTCGGTGCGCCAGCGATGGCGCGCGAACACGAAGCGCGGATCGCTCTGCGCCGGGTCGCGGCTCGCGACCACGATCTGGCGCGTGCCGTGCAGGTGCTGCTCGCGTAGCTCGGCATCGCCCGGTTCCGCGCGCATCTCCGCCAGCAGCGGGTGCTGCGGCGCCATCACCGCGACCAGCGTTTCGCTGCCGACTTCCTGGAAGCCCTCGCGCCCGTCGAGGCTCGGCCGCTCGAACACCAGCGCGAGCTGCACCCGGCCTTCGTGCAGTTGCGCCAGCGCATCGGCCTGCGGCGCGGCCAGCACCTCGACCTCCAGCAGCGGGTATTCCTGCGCCAGCGCCTCAAGCGGCGCGCACCAGCCGCCGGCCAGCAGCTCGGGCGCGATCGCGAGCGCGAGCCGGGGCTCCAACTCCTGCGTCAACGCGAGCGCATGGGCCTGCAGCTCCTTCAGTTGCGCGGCCAGCAGCCGCGCCTGCGGCTCGAGCGCGCGCGCCGCCGGCGTCGGCCGCGGCTCGCGGCCGATCCGCTCGAACAGCGGGAGGTCCAGTTCCGCCTCGAGGTGCGCGATCGCCATGCTGACCGCCGACGGAACCCGTCCCAGCGCGCGCGCCGCCGCCGAGAACGAACCCTGGTCCAGCACTGCGAGAAACACCGCCACGTTGTCGCTGGAAAAGCTCATCTATCAAATCGATTGAAATGATCTGACTTTATATATCAGAAAACAGCAAATATAGTTGGGTGGCGATGGACAGTTGAAGAGGCGATGCAATGCAGGGATTGAAGCGAAAAGTGGTCTACGTGACCTTGTACGAGGCGATCGCGATCGCGGTGGCCAGCCTGGGGCTGGCGGCGATGTCAGGCAGCAGCGCCGCGCATTCGTCGGTCGTCGCAGCGCTGTCGTCGGCCATCGCGATCGTCTGGAACATGGTGTTCAACCACCTGTTCGAAGCCTGGGAATCGCGCCAGGCCGTGCGCGGGCGGAGTCTCCGCCGTCGCATCGCGCACGCGGCCGGCTTCGAGGGCGGGCTGATCCTGATGCTGGTGCCGCTGTTTGCCTGGTGGCTGGGCACCACGCTGTGGGCCGCGCTGGTGATGGACCTGGGGCTGGTCGTGTTCTTCCTGGTCTACAGCTTC
>JAFECV010000346.1 GCA_018241985.1 Pseudomonadota bacterium
AGACCGTCTCAGTGTGTCCTGTACGGGATGCCGTGCTTTTCCATCAATCGATACAGCGTCATGCGCGAGATCCCCAGTTCGCGCGCTGCATGGGTCACGTTGCGCCCGACCCGATTGAAGGTGACGGCAATGGCGTCGCGCTCGGCGTTAGTGCGGGCGGTGTCGAGCCCGACGCTGTCGCCGGCTTCTTCGGGCGCGAGCCCGAGATCGGCCGGAGTGATTAGTCGTCGGTCCGTCATCACGACCGCCCGCTGCACGCGGTTGAACAGTTCGCGCACGTTGCCCGGCCAGTCGTGCGCCATCATCGCGGCAGTCGCGTGTCGGCTGAATCCTTCGAGTTTGGTTTTCTTGCCTGCGGTGCACTGCTGGTAGAAATGCTGCGCCAGCAGCGGCACGTCGTCCTTGTGTTCACGCAATGCCGGCACGGCGATCGTCAGCACGTTCAGACGGTAAAACAGGTCCTCGCGAAACTGCCCGGAAGAAACCGCCTCGACCAGGTTCACGTGCGACGCCGCCAGCACCCGCACATCGACCGGCAGCGCGCGGGTCGCGCCGACGCGGTTGATCGTTTTCTCCTGCAGGAAGCGCAGCAGGTTGATCTGCAACTCGCGCGGCAGGTCGCCGATCTCGTCGAGGAAGATCGTCCCGCCATTGGCCATTTCGATCAGGCCGCGCTTGTCCGCCGACGCGCCGGTGAAGGCTCCGCGTTCGTGGCCGAACAGCTCGGACTGGATCAGATTCGGTGCAATGGCCCCGCAGTTGACGGCGACGAAGGGCCCGTTCGCGCGCGACGAGCATTTGTGGATCGCTTGCGCTGCGAGTTCCTTGCCGCTGCCACTCTCGCCGCTGATCAGCACCGGCGCCTGTGTCGCTGCCACCTTCCGGATCTGCGAACGCAGCGCCTCCATGACGGCGCTTTGCCCCACCATGCCCATGCTCGCCGCGCTGCGCTGCGGTCGGTCCAACCCATCGCGCAGCGTCGCGCGGCCCCACGCGTGCCCCAGCGTCCTGGACAGGTAGCCGGGGTCGACCGGCAGCGTGTGGTAGTCGAAGAAACCATCCAGGATCAGTTCACGGTACGCCGGCATCTCGAGCGTGCCGGGCGGCAGGACGCCGACCCACTCGGACGACCGCGCCTGGTTCACGCAGGCCACAATCTTGGCTGCGAGCTCGGGTGTCGCCTGGTCGAGCGCCAGCAGGCAGACCTTGAACTCGCTGTTCGCCAGCAGATTGCGGGCCGTGCCCGGATCGGTTGCCGTCACGACCTCCCAGTCGCGCTTGCGCAGTTCGTCAATCAGCGCATTGGATTCTTCGCCCAGTGTCAGGCTGAAAATTTTTCGTGGTTGCATTGCACGATGCCGACCCTCGCTAGAACGAGAACGGCACTCTCAAGGTCACCGTCACGTCCGGGGTGTCGCGCGTCAGCCCGGCGCCCACGGTGAGGTTCAGGTTGGTCTTGTCGTTGTAGCGATAGGAGAAGCCCATCAGCAATTGGGCCAGCACGACCCGCACCGAGCCGACCACCGGGGCGCCGTTCTGCGTCGTGCGGCCGACCGAATTCATGTCGAGCCCGACGCTGAATGCGCTCCGGTCGTTCAGCGCCAATCCCATGCCGACGTTCGCGCCGATGATGTCGCCGGCCTTGACCGTACCGAGGAACTCCTGCTGCCCGCCCTGGATGTTCAGGCTGACATCGTGGCGCGCGAAGTTGTACCCATAGCTGAATGTGCCGAAGAACACGGCCGGATCGGACTGGTAAAGCCAGGTCAGCGCCGGCTGCAGCAGGTAGAAGCCCGAGCCGGTCGGTTGATCCAATGGCAGCCCGGTGCCCGCCGGATTGCCGACGCAACTCGTGATGCAGTCGGTGACCACCTGGAACGGATCCCTGCCGGTGCGCGACTTGAAGCGCAGCGAGCCGATGTAGTAGGGCTTGTTCAGGCCGCCATCGTTGAACTGGTAGCGCAAAGTGGCTTCGACGTCGCCGATGCCCTTGCCGCTGCTGTCGAACACCTGATCGGCCGCAGAGCCGGTATTCAGTTGCCGGCCCACCGACGAATCCGACCGGTATACGTAGGGAACCTTGAGTTCGACCTCCATCCGGTTCGTGAGACCGTAGCGGCCGGTCAGCGCCGCGGTCGTGATGCTGTCCTTGACCTGCTGCACGTCGATCAGGCCGATCACCAGGGCCGGAATCACCGTGTAGCCGATCAGCGCTACCCGGTTCTGCGACGAATAGCTGTACTGGAGCGATGGCTCCAGCACGAACTTGCCCTTGGCCGTCAGGATGCCGGGCTGCTCGAAAAGTTGCGGTACCGAGGCCGGCCCTTGCTGTTCGCTCGGCGGTGCCACGCCGACCTGAACCGGGTGCTGCTCCGTGCTCGGCGCGCCCTGCGCGTTCTGCACGGGCGGCGCGGCGTTCTGTGCCGGCGCCGCGTTACGTCCCGTATCCCTCGACTGCTGCCGCAGCGCGCGCTGCAGCGCCTCGTATTTCTTCTCCTGTTCGGCCGCCGACCTCTTCAGCGCATCGATCTGCCGGCCCTGTTCGATCACCTGCTGCTGCAGCGTGTCGAGCTGCGCCGTACTTTGCGCATTCGCGCTCGCGCTGGCCAGCGCCAGGACCGACGATACGAGCAGCGCGACCGGGCTGAGGCGGAAACGGTTCATCTTGTTCATGGTCACCTCCAGCGCGAAGACTACCCGGACGCGGAGGTTTCGCCATACCTAGAACTGGGGATGCGGCACACGGATGTGGTCACTCATATTGAAGGGGGCCGGCGTTCCGCAGGGGCGCGCCGGAATTGCCCCACAGCCGCCACCAGATTTAAAACTAATTCTTAAGTTGTAACTTTACGCCGTGCGTGATGTCGTAAGCCTGTTGTAAGGATGTCATTCATTGATGAACGTCAAGACTTGGCCGAAAGACCGATGAAAGCAGGTCTTGCTCTTCACGAAAGAGACATGGCTCGGCGAATATTGTGTGCAATTTCGAAATTTGAAACAAAATGCGTTGAATCTGTAGGGCGTGGCTTATGCAGCAATGCTTGGTCAAGGCTTCGTATGTTGCATCGTTAGCCGACGCTCGGCCATTTCGGTCGGTGTCACAGGCATGAGGCATCGACTCAAATCCTGAATTCATAGCGCAGAGCCCCGGAAAACCAAGGACTGGCGAGGCCATCAGCGACGGCGCACAAAAGTCGATGG
>JAFECV010000347.1 GCA_018241985.1 Pseudomonadota bacterium
TCACGCTCGACGAGGTGCGCCGCCACACCAAGGCCAGCGCCTCGTGCGGCTCGTGCACCGGCCTGGTCGAGCAGATCCTGATGGCGACCGCCGGCGGCGACTATTCCGCCGCGCCGAAGAAGAAGGCCGTCTGCGCCTGCACCGACCACAGCCACCAGGAGCTGCGCGACGCGATCCGCAAGAACCGGCTGCTCTCGGTGCCCGAGGTGATCCGCTTCATGGAGTGGCGCACGCCCGACGGCTGCGCGAGCTGCCGCCCGGCGATCAACTACTACCTGCTGTCGACCTGGCCCCACGAAGCGCGCGACGACCCGCAGAGCCGCTTCGTCAACGAGCGCAGCCACGCGAACATCCAGAAGGACGGCCGCTACAGCGTGGTGCCGCGCATCTGGGGCGGCGAGACCACGGCCTCCGAACTGCGCCGCATCGCCGACGTGGTCGACAAGTACCGGATTCCGACGGTCAAGCTCACCGGCGGCCAGCGCATCGACCTGCTCGGCGTCAAGAAAGAAGACCTGCCCGGCGTCTGGCGCGACCTCGGCATGCCCAGCGGCCACGCCTATGCGAAGGCGCTGCGCACGGTGAAGACCTGCGTCGGCTCGGAGTGGTGCCGCTTCGGCACGCAGGACTCGACGCGCATGGGCAAGGAACTGGAACACGCGCTGTGGCGCATGGACACGCCGCACAAGGTCAAGCTCGCGGTCAGCGGCTGCCCGCGCAACTGCGCGGAGAGCGGCATCAAGGACGTCGGCGTGATCGGCGTCGACTCGGGCTGGGAAATCCACGTCGGCGGCAACGGCGGCATCAAGACCGAGGTCGCGCAGTTCCTGGTGAAGGTGAAGACGCGCGAGGAGGTGCTGGAGTACGCCGGCGCGTTCCTGCAGCTCTACCGCGAAGAGGGCTGGTACCTGGAGCGCACCTGCCACTACATCGCGCGCGTCGGGCTGGACCACGTGAAGCAGAGCATCCTGGGCGACGCTGATGGCCGCCGCGCGCTGTGGCAGCGGCTGCAGGCGAGCCTGGACGGCCTGCCGGACCCGTGGCACGAACCGGCGCGCGCCGGCGTCGATGCGCGCCAGTTCGAGCCCTTGCATATCTGATCATGCCTGATCACGCCTGATTTTTTGATGAAAAGTGCCTGTATCGCAGATGAATGCTTCACTGTTAGCTATTGATTGGATAGCAAATGCCTGACTGGAAAACGATCTGCGTCTTGGACGACATCGCGCCGTTGGGCGCACGCCGCGTCGCGCGCGAGAAAGGCGGCGACGTCGCGCTGTTCCGCACCGCCCAGGGCGAGGTGTTCGCGCTGCTGGACCGCTGCCCGCACCGCGGCGGCCCGCTGTCGCAGGGCATCGTGTTCGGCACCAGCGTCGCCTGCCCGCTGCACGGCCGCGTGATCGGCCTCCATGATGGTTGCGCCAAGGCGCCGGACGAAGGCTGCACCCCCAGCTTTTCGGTCAAGGTCGAGGCCGGCCAGGTGCTGCTCGATGCGCAGGAACTGGCGACGCTCGGCGTCGATCGCGCGGGCGATGGCTGAGACGCGGTCCACCTGCCCCTACTGCGGCACCGGCTGCGGACACGCCTTCGGCGGTCCGCGTGGCGGAGTCCGGTACGCGCCGCAGCCGACTCCACTACGCCTCGGGCCCCGCGCATGATCGAAACCCGATCCACCTGCCCCTACTGCGGCGTCGGCTGCGGCGTGGTCATCGAATCGGATGGCGGGCGCATCGTCGGCGTGCGCGGCGACCCGGATCATCCGGCGAACTTCGGGCGTCTCTGCAGCAAGGGTGCGACGCTGCACCTGACGGCCGATCCGGCGGTGACGCGGCAGGCCCGGCTGCTCGCGCCGATGCAGCGGCCGCGCCGCGGCCACGCGCCGGTGCCGCTCGGCTGGGAAGCGGCGCTGAACATCGCGAGCCGGCGCTTCGCGCGGCTGATCGCCGAGCACGGCCCGGATTCGATAGGCTTCTACCTGTCGGGCCAGCTGCTGACCGAGGACTACTACGTCTTCAACAAGCTCGCGCGCGGCCTGATCGGCACCAACAACGTCGACAGCAATTCGCGCCTGTGCATGAGCAGCGCGGTCGCCGCGTACCGGCAGACGCTGGGCGCCGATGCGCCGCCGGCCTGCTACGACGACATCGCCCGCGCGCAGTGCCTGTTCATCGCCGGCAGCAACACGGCCTGGGCGCACCCGGTGCTGTTCCGGCGCATCGAGGACGCGCGCGCCGCGAACCCGCTGCTCTCCATCGTCGTGGTCGACCCGCGCCGCACCGACACCGCGGCCAGCGCCGACCTGCATCTGGCGATCCAGCCCGGCACCGACGTGATGCTGTTCCACGGCATGCTGCACGTGATGGTGCGCGAAGGCTGGATAGCCCGCGGCTGGATCGCCGCGCACACCAGCGGTTGGGACGCGCTCGAGCCGCTGCTCGCGGAGTACGCGCCCGAGCGCGCCGCGCAGGTCTGCGGCATCGCGCTCGCCGACCTGCACCTTGCTGCGCGGCTGTTCGCCGGCGTGAGCGGCGCGGAGGAGACCGGCGCGGACAGAGGAACGAATAGGGGCGCGACACTCAGCCTGTACTGCCAGGGCCTGAACCAGTCGACCAGCGGCACCGACAAGAACGCGGCGCTGATCAACCTGCATCTGGCGACCGGCCAGATCGGCCGGCCCGGCGCCGGGCCGCTGTCGCTGACCGGCCAGCCGAACGCGATGGGCGGGCGCGAGGTCGGCGCGATGGCCACGCTGCTCGGCGGCCATCGCGACCCGGCCGATCCAAAGCACCGCGCCGAGATCGCCGCGCTGTGGGGCGTGCCGGAACTGCCGGCCGCGCCGGGCAAGACCGCGGTCGAGATGTTCCAGGCCGTGGCCGACGGCGAAATCCGCGCGCTGTGGATCGCCTGCACGAACCCGGCGCAGTCGATGCCGGACCAGGCGCTGGTGCGGCGCGCGCTCGAGCGTGCCGAGTTCGTCGTCGTGCAGGAAGCGTTCGCGACCACCGCGACCTGCGCCTTCGCCGACCTGCTGCTGCCGGCGACCACCTGGGGCGAGAAGACCGGCACCGTGACCAACAGCGAGCGCCGCATCAGCCGCGTGCGCGCCGCGGTGGCCGCGCCCGGCCAGGCGCGCCACGACTGGGCGATCGCGGTCGACTTCGCACGCCGGCTTGAGGTCTTGCTCCTT
>JAFECV010000348.1 GCA_018241985.1 Pseudomonadota bacterium
CCACCAGCTGCCGTTCGGTCGTGAACTGGCGCACCTCCTCGTAGGTGGCCTGCGAAACGCGGATCTGCGTCGTCATTTCCTCGGCATACCCGAGGATGGCTCGCTCGCGCGCATCGAAGAGATCGGATGCCCGCCAGCCGGCGATTGCCTGGATCTTGGCCTCCGCCATGCCGGCGTCCCTGGCGACCGCCAGGTGCACTTGCAACTCGTACTCACCGCCCAACAGCTGGGCCACGCGCAGCAACACCAGTTCGCGCGTCAAGGTGTCGATCTCGGTCTGTGTCGTCAACGCGGTGAACAGGGCGTTCCAGCCGCGGGCCAGCGGTTCGCTATGTAGGACGATCCGGTCCGTCGGCCGCAAGTGGCCACCCTTTCGCCGCGCCCGGATGGCCTCCAGCAACTTCTCGTCGAGGGCGACCTTGGTTTCGTCGACAAAGCTGACGCGCGGCATGAATGACCTTTCAAATCGTTGGAGAGCGGGCCATCAGCGACCCGGGCAGAGGCTCGCGGACATGCCCCCGTCGACGAGGATGACCTGGCCGCTGATGTAGCTCGCGTCGTCCGACACCAGAAACCGGACGACATTGGCGATCTCCTCGGGCGTGCCCCTTCTCTGCAGCGCTACATCCTCCTGGATCAGCCGAATGAAGCGATCGTCGGTGGCCAGCTTCGCGTTGGTGGCCGTGGCGACGAATCCCGGAGCGACCGCATTCGCGGTGATGCCGTGCCTGCCGAGTTCGGCTGCGAGGGACCGCACCAGGGCCTCGATCGCCCCCTTGGAAGCCGCGTAGCTGGAGTTGTTGGGGCGCGCCCGCGTGGCTCCCGCGGCGGAGATGAAGACCAGGCGTCCACGTTTGCGCTCGATCATGCTCGCCGAGGCCAGACGCGCGAGTTCGAACGAGGCGACGAGATTGGTCTGGAGCAGCGCAACGAAGTCCTCAGCCTGGATCGCCCCGAGCGGCCTGCGGTCGCGCGCGGCGGCGTTCGCGACGATGGCATCGATCGGCCCCGCGGCCGCCACGATCTTCTGGAAGTCAGCCGCCAGCTTGCGGGAATCTGCGAGGTCCAGCTCCATCGGGACCAGGCCCGGATGGGCCTGCGCCACCGCCTGCGCCCTGGCAAGGTGCCGGCTCGTGATGATCGCCCGGGCACCGCTCTCTGCCAGGGCAAGCGCGGTGGCAAGGCCGATGCCATCGGTTCCTCCGGTGATCAGGACCGTCCAGCCGTTCAATGCCATGTCGATGTCTTTCGGCGCTGCGCTGCGTGGTTGTTTGCGACAGCCGCAATGTGTTCGCAGGTGCGGCTGCGCACAAGTGCACCGACGCCCTCGTGCGCGCAGTGCACACACGCGCGTTCGGCCGGCGCAGCCAGGCCACCCTCAGGTCGCTACCGCGCACTCGTCCGGTGCGGAAACAGGCCCGTGCGCGCTGTCCGTCACGGGTGCCAGCATGGCGCGCATGCCGGCCTCGATCCGCGATGCGGCAAGCGAAAGGGGGCCATGGAAACGTTCCACGGCCGATTCCGTCGTAATGACCGAGCGCAGGTAGATGACGTTCAGGCTGGCAACGACACGGTTGTCGCGCAACACCGGCACCGCGAGCGCCCCCACGCGCGCGTCGTAGCTGAACTCCCCGTCATTGATCCCGTACCCCCTGCCGCGGACCTGCGCCACCATCGTGTCGATCAGCCCCGGAGTCATCGCCAGGCGCAAGTCTTCCGCGTCGCCCCGCGCGACGATCTCCTGCAGGATGGCCCGGCGCTGCGCCTCCTCCAGGTGCGCAAAATACGCGCGCCCGGCGGCCGTCCTCAGCATGGGAATTTCGTGACGCACCAGTTCACGGAAGTGATGGAACGAAAGGCGGGAGCTTCGCTGGGTACTCTCGCTGATGACCATGTCGATGCCATTCGGCGTGCACAGATCCGTCGGCCACTGGAGTTCCGCCAGGAGCTGGTCCAGCACGGGCAGAGCCGCGATCGACGCACAATGGGCATCGCTGAACCCGTGGCCCAGTTGTGTGACCTTCGCCGCCAGGCGGAAGCTGTCGTCGGAGGGGCTGCGCGCAAGGTAACCCTCGTCGGCCAGGGTTTCGAGGATTCTCCGCACGGTGGTGCGGTGGATCCCCGAAGTCTTCGACAGTTCTGCTGCGGCAGCACGCCCGGCATGGGCGGTGCTCAACAGACGGAGCAACTCCAGCCCTCGCGACAAGGCACGAACGGACTTGTACTCTCCTGCAGCACGATCTTTCATTGGGCAATGCGACATCAACCAGGCGGTCCTGTGGCGCAAGTTTATGGGATCGCCCCGCGCCGGGGCGAAATGCCCCGATGCGGGTCAGGCGGCCGCCCGACCGGGCGTCTTCGCTGATTGCGGCAACAGCACGTCTTGCGTGACGTCCTCGAGCGAGGAGCACCCGAGCAGTGCGAGCGTGATGTCGATTTCCTGCTTGAGGATGGAGATCATGCGCCTGGCGCCGCTGGCGCCGCCGGCGACTGCGGCATAGAGCGCCGGCCGGCCGACGAACACGAAGTCGGCACCGAGCGCCCGCGCCACGACCACATCGGAGCCGCGCCGGATGCCGCTGTCGACCATGACAACGAAGTCGGGGCCCACCGCGCGCCGCACGTCGGGCAGGACCGAGATGGGGCTGGGCATGGCATCCAGCACCTTGCCGCCGTGATTCGACAGGATGACGCCATCGACCCCGATGCGCTGTGCCCTTTGCGCTTCCGCGGGATGGACGATGCCCTTGAGCACCAGCTTTCCGGGCCAGCGCTCGCGCAACCATTCCACGTCCTTCCATTCCTGCAGGCAAGGGCTCTGGGAACGGTAGAACGCGGCCACCTGCGCCGCCGAAGCGCCTTCAGGCGCATACGGCGCCCAGTTCTTCATGAGGGGCATGCCTCCATGAACAAAGTACTCGTACAGCCACGCCGGGCGCGTGATGCACTGGAGCGCCAGCCTCGGTACGGCATTGGCTTGTATGGGAAGCGACACGCGGTTGCGCAGTCCGCGCTCCCGTTTGGGCATGACGGGAGTGTCGACGGTGAGCACCAGATGCTGCACACCCAGATCCTCGATGCGCCGGACCATGTCAGCCGAGATCGCGCGATCCTTCGACAGGTACAACTGCATCCAGAAACTCCTGGGCGCCAGGGGGCGTACCTCCTCCGGCATCGCC
>JAFECV010000349.1 GCA_018241985.1 Pseudomonadota bacterium
CGCTCAAGTAGTCGTCCGGTCGCCGCGCGGGGAACGCAAGCCGGCCCCGCCGCCGCAACGTCCGCCACGAAAAAGCCCGCCGAGCGTCCGGCGGGCTTTTTTGCATCAAAACGGGCCGCTAGCGCCCGTCCTGCCTTCGCCTTATGCTACTGAATCGGTAGCAATCACAGCTTCTGCGCGAACTGCTCGAGGATCTGCGGGTTCTCCAGCGTCGAGATGTCCTGCGTGATCGCCTCGCCCTTCGCGATCGAGCGCAGCAGGCGGCGCATGATCTTGCCGGAGCGGGTCTTGGGCAGGTTGTCGCCGAAGCTGATGTCCTTGGGCTTCGCGATCGGGCCGATCTCCTTCGCGACCCAGTTGCGCAGTTCGGCCGCGATCTTCGTCGCTTCGTCGCCGGTCGGGCGCGCGCGCTTCAGCACCACGAACGCGCAGATCGCCTCGCCGGTCAGATCGTCGGGCCGCGCGACCACCGCCGCTTCGGCGACCAGGTCGGTCTTCGCGACCAGCGCCGACTCGACCTCCATCGTGCCCAGGCGGTGGCCCGACACGTTCAGCACGTCGTCGATGCGCCCCGTGATGCGGAAGTAGCCGCGGTCCGCGCCCTTCGTCGCCTCGCCGTTGCTGCGCACCGCGCCGTCGCCGGCGAGGTAGATCTTGCCGCCGAACTCCTCGGGGAAATAGGCCTTCTTGTAGCGCTCCGGGTCGTTCCAGATGGTGCGGATCATCGACGGCCAGGGCTTTGTCACGACCAGCATGCCGCCGGCGCCTTGCGGCACCGTCTGGCCGGTCTCGTCGACCACCTCGGTCATGATGCCCGGCAGCGGCAGCGTGCAGCTGCCCGGCACCAGCGGCGTGACGCCCGGCAGCGGGTTGATCATGTGGCCGCCGGTCTCGGTCTGCCACCAGGTGTCGACGATCGGGCAGCGCTCGCCGCCGACATTGCGGTAGTACCACATCCACGCTTCCGGGTTGATCGGCTCGCCGACCGAGCCGATGATGCGCAGGCTCGAGAGATCGCTGCGCGCCGGGTGCACCTTGGCGTCGGCCTCGGACGCCTTGATCAGCGAGCGGATCGCGGTCGGCGCGGTATAGAACACGCTGCACTTGTGGCGCTCGATCATCTGCCAGAAGCGCCCGGCGTCGGGATAGGTCGGCACCCCTTCGAACACGATCTCGGTCACGCCGGCCGCCAGCGGCCCGTAGGTGATGTAGCTGTGGCCGGTGACCCAGCCGATGTCGGCGGTGCACCAGAACACGTCGTCGGGCTTGATGTCGAAGGTCCAGTCCATCGTCAGCTTGGACCACATCAGGTAGCCGCCGGTGCTGTGCTGCACGCCCTTGGGCTTGCCGGTCGAACCCGAGGTGTAGAGGATGAACAGCGGGTGCTCGGCGCTGACCGGCACCGGCGGGCAGTCGGTGGACTGGCCGGCCAGGGCCTCGGCGAACGTGATGTCGCGCCCGCCGACCATGTTGCACGTGGTCGCGGTGCGCTGGTACACGAACACCGTCTTCACCGACTCGCAGCCGCCGGTCTCGATCGCCTCGTCGACGATGGCTTTCAGCGGCAGCTCCTTGCCGCCGCGCAGCTGGTAGTTCGCGGTGATCACCGCGACCGCCGCGGCGTCGACGATGCGCTCGTGCAGCGACTTGGCCGAGAACCCGCCGAACACCACGCTGTGGATCGCGCCGATGCGCGCGCAGGCCTGCATCGCGACCACGCCCTCCACGGTCATCGGCATGTAGATCACGACGCGGTCGCCCTTCTTCACGCCGCGGGCCTTCAGCGCGTTCGCGAACTGGCTGACGCGCGCGAGCAGCTCCTTGTAGGTGACCTTGGTCACCGCGCCGTCGTCGGCCTCGAAGATGATCGCGGTCTTGTTCTCGACCGGCGTGCCCATGTGCTTGTCCAGGCAGTTCGCCGACGCGTTCAGCTCGCCGTCCTCGAACCACTTGAAGAACGGCGCGTTCGACTCGTCGAGCGTGCGCGTGAACGGCTTGGTCCAGACCAGGTTCTCGCGCGCGAGCCGCGCCCAGAAAGCCGGGTAGTCGTTCTTCGCCTCCTTCCACAGCGCCTGGTACGCGGCCATGCCGGAGATGTTCGCTTGGCGAACCAGCGCCTCGTTCGGCGGAAACACGCGGTTTTCGATCAACACGGATTCGACGGTGGACGGCTGCACGCTCATGAGGGTCTCCTTTTTGATGGTTTCGATGGTCGATTCAGGGTGTGATGCGGGACGATCTGGCGCGAGTTTCGGCAGCGGCTCTTACAGGCCACTGACGGGCTCAAATCTCGCAAAGCATCGGGTTCCGACAGGCCTGTCCGGCCGCCGGCCCGAAACCCGATGCCCATTTTGCGCCGCCGGGCGCACTGCTGCCAGCGCCCGCGCAAAGCCTGCCCCGGCCGAGCCGTCAGCCGCGCCCGACCATTTGCCCCGGCTGCACCCAGGCGTCGAACTGCTCGGCCGTGACGAAGCCGAGCGCCAGCGCGGCCTCGCGCAGGCTGGTGCCTTCCTTGTGCGCCTTCTTCGCGATCTGCGCGGATTTGTCGTAGCCGATATGCGGGTTCAGCGCGGTCACCAGCATCAGCGAACGCTGCACCAGTTCGGCGATGCGCTCGCGGTTCGGTTCGATGCCGACCGCGCAATGGTCGTTGAAGCTCTTCATGCCGTCGGCCAGCAGCCGCACGCTCTGCAGGAAGTCGTGCGCGACCATCGGCCGGAACACGTTCAGCTCGAAGTTGCCCGACGCCCCGCCCATGTTGATCGCCACGTCGTTGCCGAACACCTGGCAGCACAGCATGGTCAGCGCCTCGCACTGGGTCGGGTTCACCTTGCCCGGCATGATCGACGAGCCCGGCTCGTTCTCGGGGATGAGCAGCTCGCCGATGCCGCTCCTCGGCCCGCTGGCGAGCCAGCGCACGTCGTTCGCGATCTTCATCAGGCTCGCGGCCAGCGTCTTCAGCGCGCCGTGCGCGTGCACCAGCGCGTCGCACGAAGCCAGCGCCTCGAACTTGTTCGGCGCGGTCACCAGCGGCAGCCCGGTCAGGCGCGCCAGTTCGGCTGCCGCCTGCTCCGCGTAACCCGGCGGCGCGTTCAGTCCGGTGCCGACCGCGGTGCCGCCGAGCGCCAGTTCGCACAGATGCGGCAGCGCCGCGCGCAGATGCGCCTCGCC
>JAFECV010000034.1 GCA_018241985.1 Pseudomonadota bacterium
CTCCTGTCGGCGAGCAACAATCGCCTTTGCAATGGCGCCAGCAAACCGTTCTTCGCCGTAGTCACGGATGACCTCCGCAATGCGTGCGGCGGGCGCGGCGGCCAGCCATTCGGCGACGCTCTGGCCCTGCGTCGGGTCCATCCGCATGTCCAGCGGCGCGTCGAACCGGAAGCTGAAACCGCGCCGCGGGTCGTCGATCTGCGGCGAGCTGACCCCCAGGTCCAGCAGCACCCCGGCGACGCTGGCCGGCGCAAGCTGCGCCAGCCGGCTGAACGGCGCGTGCCGGATCGAGAACCGCGGATCGGCGATCACGGCCGCATGCGCCACCGCTTCCGGATCCCGGTCGAACGCGATCAGCCGCCCCTGCGGCGACAGCCGCGCCAGGATCGCCCGCGAATGCCCGCCGCGGCCGAAGGTCGCGTCGACATAGTGGCCCTGCGCGTCGTGCACCAGCGCGTCGACCGCCTCGTTCAGCAGGACGGTGGCGTGCTTCCATGGTTCGGGCACGGTGGACATTCAAAACGAAAATTCCCTGAACACGTCGGGCATCTCGCCCTTCATCGCGTCAGCTTCCTGCGCGTCGTAGGTCGCCTTGTCCCAGAGTTCGAAGTACGCGCCCATGCCGAGCAGCATCGTTTCCTTTGCTATTGCCGCGGCCTCGCGCAACTCGGGCGAGACCAGCACGCGGCCGGTCGCGTCCATCTCGACGTCCATCGCATTGCCCAGGAAGATGCGCTTCCACCACTGCGCCGACATCGGCAGCGCGGCGATGCGCTCGCGGAACCTTTCCCACTCGGGGCGCGGGAAGATCATCAGGCAGCCATGGGGATGTTTCGTGATGGTCAGCAGGCCCGACGCCGTGGAACTGAGCACGTCGCGGTAGCGCGTCGGCACCGACAGCCGCCCCTTGGCGTCCAGACTCAGTGACGAAGCCCCTTGAAACACGACAGCGTTCTCGCTCGATTGATCCCGCAGCACCCTGTGCACCGTGGCGAACGCGGATTTCGCCACTTAATTGCACTTTTTTGCACTGTATCAGGAAAAACGCTGATCGCAATAGGGGTTACAACTTTTTTCCCAATGAAATCAAGAGCTTAGGCACAAATTCACAAGTAGAACTGATTCGAAAACCATTCCGAATTAAGCACTTAGCGCTAGCTATGAAGGTAACGCTTGAAGCAATTCCGGCGCTACCGAGCAGCAATCACAGGATGTAGCGGGAAAGATCCTCGTCGGCGCTGAGTGTCTTCAGGCGCGCATCGACATAGGCGGCGTCGATGCGCACCGTCTGGCCGCCGAGCTTCGTCGCGTCGAAGCTGACCTCGTCGAGCAGCCGTTCCATCACCGTCGAGAGCCGGCGCGCGCCGATGTTCTCGGTGCGTTCGTTGACCTCGAACGCGATGCGGGCGAGCCGGGTGATGGCCTCGGGCAAGAATTCGAGCGCGACGCCTTCGGTCGCCAGCAGTGCCTGGTATTGCCGTACCAGCGATGCGTGCGTCTGCGTCAGGATCGCCTCGAAGTCCTCGACCGACAGCGACTGCAATTCGACCCGGATCGGGAAACGCCCCTGCAGTTCCGGAATCAGGTCGCTCGGCTTGGCGAGGTGGAACGCGCCCGACGCGATGAACAGGATGTGGTCGGTCTTCACCGCCCCGTACTTGGTCGAGACGGTCGTGCCCTCGACCAGCGGCAGCAGGTCGCGCTGCACGCCCTGGCGCGACACCTCGGCCGTGCCACCGGCCTCGCCGCGCGACGCGACCTTGTCGATCTCGTCGATGAAGACGATGCCGTTCTGCTCGGCCAGTTGCAGCGCCTGCAGCTTGATGTCGTCCTCGTTGACCAGCTTGGCCGCCTCTTCCTCGACCAGCAGCTTCAGCGCCTCGGCGATCTTCAGCCGGCGCGTCTTGCGCCGCGGCTGGCCGCCGAACTGGCTGAACAGGCCGCGCAGCTGCTCGGTCATCTCCTCGGTGCCGGCCGGCCCCATGATCTCGAGCTGCGGGCGCGCGTCGGCGATGTCGATCTCGATGTCCTTGTCGTCGAGCTGGCCCTCGCGCAGCTTCTTGCGGAACACCTGGCGCGCGGTGCCGTCGGCCGCACCGGCTTGGCCCGCCGCATCGCTGCCGCCGCGCGCCGGGGGAATCAGCGCATCCAGCACCCGGTCCTCCGCCGCATCCTGCGCGCGCGTGCGGAACTTGCGCATTTCCGACTCGCGCATCTGCTTGACCGCGACGTCCGCCAGATCGCGCACGATAGCGTCCACGTCCTTGCCGACATAGCCGACCTCGGTGAACTTGGTGGCCTCGACCTTGATGAACGGCGCGTCGGCGAGCCGCGCCAGACGGCGCGCGATCTCGGTCTTGCCGACGCCGGTCGGGCCGATCATCAGGATGTTCTTCGGCGTGATCTCGGCACGCAGCTTTTCCTCGACCTGCTGCCGGCGCCACCGGTTGCGCAGCGCGATCGCGACCGCGCGCTTGGCCTCGGCCTGCCCAACGATATGGCGGTCGAGTTCGGAGACGATCTCCTGGGGGGTCATGGAATGCATGGTAGTTCGGTCAAGACGGGCCGCCTGCTGCGGCAAACCGGCGCCGCAAGGCCCGGGTTCAACTCAGAATTTCAATCGTGTGGTGCATGTTGGTGTAGATGCACAGCGACCCGGCGATTTCCAGCGACTTCTTGACGATGTCGCGCGCCGACAGGTCGGTGTTGTCGAGCAGCGCCTTGGCCGCCGCCTGCGCATAGGGGCCGCCGGAGCCGATCGCGACGATGCCCTGCTCGGGCTCGAGCACGTCGCCGTTGCCGGTGATGATCAGCGACGCGCTGCGGTCGGCGACCGCGAGCATCGCCTCCAGCCGGCGCAGCACGCGGTCGGTGCGCCACTCCTTGGTCAGGTCGACCGCAGCGCGCATCAGCTGGCCCTGGTGCTTCTCGAGCTTGCCCTCGAAGCGCTCGAACAGCGTGAACGCGTCGGCGGTCGCGCCGGCAAAGCCCGCCAGCACCTGTTCGTGGTAGAGCTTGCGCACCTTGCGCGCGGTGCCCTTCACGACGACGTTGCCGAGCGTGACCTGCCCATCGCCGCCGATGGCCACTTCCATGCCCTGCGGCGTGGCGCGGCGCACGCTGACGATGGTGGTTGCGTGAAACGATTCCATCGTGCCGATTTTCGCACTCGCCGCCGGCTCTTTACCCGGTTGCGCCGACGATCCGCCGGCAACCACGGGTTTTTAGGGTGAACAGGCCCTAGTCCGTCCGCGTGCCGACGACGGCAACCTCGTTGATGCCGATCACGTTGAAGAAGGCGGCCACCAGCCGGTGCACCCCTTCGAACCGAACGTCATGCCCCTGCCCATGCCGGGCCGAGGTCCAGTTGAGCAGCGTGCCGGCGGCCGAGAAGTCGACCCGGATCAGCTTGGCGCAATCGATGGTCGCCGTCTCGGCGTCGGCCAGCTTTTCATCCAGGTCCTGCAGCAATGCACCGGCGTCGCCCATGATCTGCCCGGCCAGTTCGAGCCGCCGCGGCTGCGGGACGCCTTCGGAATCGGGCGCGGATGAATTCCCGTCCGCCGCGGCCAGCGCCTGCCAGCCGCTTTCGGTGACGATCGCCCCATGGCCCGACGCGCGCGCGTCGGCCGATTCGAGCGCGCGGTATTCGCAGCGCGGCGGCTCCCACGAGGGCGGCGACACTTCGTAGAGCACGCAGTAGGTCAGCGCGACCAACTCGAACTCGTCGGCCTGATTCATCAGGCGCAGCATCTCCATGCGCAGGCGCCACCATTCCTGCGGCACCGTCTTGTCGCCCTGCGGCGTGGCGCGCTGCAGCAGATCCTCGAGCCGGTCCGCGTGGACGAACTGCAGCCGGACCGGCTGCGCGCCCCAGAACGCGAACAGCTGGCGCAGCGGTGCAACGGCAACCTCGTCGATCGAATCGAGCGCACCCCAGTCGAGCCGCCATGGCGGCGTGGCGGCGGCCAGCGCGGCGTTCAGCGCAGCAACCGTCGGCATCTCGATACGCGCCGGGCTGGCCCAATGCGCGGGCCTCGACGGCAACCGGGAGACAGGCGCGGCAGGCATCAGCTGCGCCACGCTGTCGGGTATCGAACTCCAGGCCGGCGGCGAGCGCTCGAACCGCTTCGAAAAATCGAGCGCTGCCGCCTCGAAGCGCGCCTGCTCGCCGATCGCGCGGTACAGATCGAACAGCGCCAGCCAGGTTTCCTCATGGTTGACCCGCGTCCCGCCGGGCCCGAGCGCTTCCCGCAGGCTGGCCTCTGCGCCGGCGTCGTCGCCGTTCGCGAAGCGAATCGCGGCCTCCTCGAGTTCCGGGTCGTGTGCGAGTTCGGCGACCTGCACCGACAGCGTATGGGCGTCCGGCGCGTCGCCGAGCCCGACGCGGTCGGTCATCGCGAAGTCGGCGACCAGCGGCGCCGGCTGGGTCGGCGCCATCGCGGTGGGCGACGGTTGCGGGAGCGGCGCCGGATCGGTCACAGCGTAATGCGCGGCGCGGGCCGCCGGCGTCAGCTCTGGCTGCTCGCGCGGCGCACGTGAATTCTGCGGCGCCTGTCCGCCGCTGCCGGGCAGAGATGAATTTCCGCTCTTCGTCTTCCACCACTGCATCGACATCTGCGCTTCGATCTCGTCGATTTTCTTCAGCGTCGACGCGCGATCGTCGGGCTTCGACGGAACACTGCTCTGGAAGAACGAAGGGTTGGCCGCGTGGTCGCGCCCGGCCAGCGACTCGCGGCGGCGCGCCTTGCGCAGCATTTCGAATTCGCGCTTGCGCACGAAATCGTTGCGCCGGCGGCGCTCCATCATCTCCTTGAGCGCTTGCCGGCTGTAGTTACCTTCCGGATTGGTTTCACGCCGGTCGAGCTGATCGAGGTCGGCCCAGTTCGTCGTCGGGTTGCGAACGAACTTCGCAACCTTGGACAGAAAACCGCTGTGGTCTTCCTTGGCCATGATGCTTTGCGCGGCGGGCGGCAAAGGCGGCGTCAATCGCCGAACATCTTCTGCTTGAGCTCGCGTCGTTGCTGCGCCTCGAGCGAAAGCGTCGCCGTGGGGCGCGCCAGCAGGCGCGGCACGCCGATCGGCTCGCCGGTCTCGTCGCAGTAGCCGTAGTCGCCGGCGTCGATGCGCTGGATCGACTGCTCGATCTTCTTCAGGAGCTTGCGTTCGCGATCGCGGGTGCGCAGCTCGAGCGCATGCTCTTCCTCGATCGTGGCGCGATCCGCCGGATCGGGGACGACCACCGTGTCTTCGCGAAGATGCTCGGTCGTCTCGTCCGCGCTGTTGAGGATGTCGGATTTGAGCTGCAGCAGCTTCAGGCGAAAGAACGCGAGCTGCTTCTCGTTCATGTATTCCGCGTCCGGCATCGCGATGACCTCGTCGTCGCTCAATTCCTCGGCGGACTTGGTTTTCCAGTTGCCGGCCAGCTTCGGGTCCTTGCGCGCCACCGGAACCGGCGCGAACACCGGCTTGGCGGCCGGCGCGTAGCTCGACTTGGCCGCCGTCGAGGCCACTGCGGGCAACGCCTGCGACGGCATCGCCTGCGCGGACTTGGCCGAACGCCGCGGTGCGGCTGCGGGGGTGGCCTTGGTGTTGGGCATGGCAGTCTCGGTGCGTGCAACGGCCGCCTTGGCAGCGGGCTTCTCGATTGGCTTCACAGCCTTCGCCACCGGCTTGGCGGCGCGATCGGCCATAGGCCGCGGCGGTGCCGCCGTCGGCTTGGCCGGCTTCGCGGCGCCGGCCGATTTCCCCGTCGTCGAGCCAGCAAGCTTTTTAGCCGCTGCATGGGTTTTTGCAACCCCGGCCGCCTTGCCCGCCGCGACTTTCGATGCTGGCCGGGCCGCGGTGCGCGGCGCGCCGACCGCGGGCTTGGCGGACTTCTTCGCGACCGGCTTTTGCGCCTTGGCGGCAGGCTTCGTCTCTTTGGAATGCGGCTTCAATTCTTGCCTCCTCGCCGGGCTCGCCAGCGCATGTAGGGCGGACGCGCCGCCGCTGGAACCCGACGAGCGGCGCGATCGGCGCCCTTTCACCCCACTGCTCGTTCCCGCGTCGGAACCCTCTGGACCGGTGCTCTCGTGGGCGTGATCGGGGCGCGATTGTATCGGTTTGAGCCACCCCGTCGCCATGCGTTGCAGAATCGAGACAAACATTACACCTCCCGTCACGAACCGGACCCCGTCATCAGAGCAGGCATTGTTCCAGACCCTGCAGCAGGATGTCCTTCGGCAGGTCGATCCCGATGAAGACCATCTTGCTGGTCCGCTGCTCCTGGGCGCCCCATTCCGGCCCGAGGTCACTGCCCATCAGCTGGTGCACGCCCTGGAAGATGACCTTGCGGTCGGTCCCTTTCATGTTCAGCACGCCCTTGTAGCGCAGCATGCGCGGACCGTAGATGTTGACGACGGCGCCGAGGAAGTCCTCGAGCCGCGCCGGATCGAACATCCGGTCGGAGCGGAACACGAAGCTCTTCACATCGTCGTCATGGCGGTGGTCGTGCGGGTGGTCATGGTCGTGCTGGTGCGACGGGTGGTCGCAATGCTCGCCGTGCACGTGGTCGTGGTCGTGGTCGTGGTCGTGGTCGTGGTGGTCGTGCTCGTCCTCCTTCAGGAAGTCCGGATCGATCTCGAGCTTGGTGTTCAGGTTGAAGCCGCGCAGGTCGAACACGTCGGAGATCGGCACCTCGCCGAAGTGCACGCTGCGCTGCGGCGCGCGCGGATTCATGTGGCGGATGCGGTGGTTCAGCGCGTCGACCTGTTCCGGGCTGACCAGGTCGGTCTTGCTGATGAAGATCTGGTCGGCGAAGCCGATCTGGCGCCGCGCCTCCTGGCGATCGTCGAGCTGCTGCGGCGCGTGCTTCGCGTCGACCAGCGTCAGGATCGAGTCGAGCAGGTAGCTCTCGGCGATCTCGTCGTCCATGAAGAAGGTCTGCGCGACCGGCCCGGGGTCGGCCAGCCCGGTGGTTTCGATCACCACGCGCTCGAAGTCGAGCTCGCCGCTGCGCTTCTTCGCCGCCAGATCGGACAGCGTCGAGCGCAGGTCGTCGCGGATCGTGCAGCAGATGCAGCCGTTGCTCATCTGGATGATCTGCTCGGAGGTGTCGGCAACGAGGATGTCGTTGTCGATGTTCTCCTCGCCGAATTCGTTCTCGATCACCGCGATCTTCTGGCCGTGCGCCTCGTGCAGCACGCGATTGAGCAGCGTCGTCTTGCCCGAGCCCAGGAAGCCGGTGATGATGGTTGCGGGAATCAGACTCATGGTGTTCCTGTACAGGTCGGGCGCCGGGCGAGGCCGGCGATGCGGGAGGCCGCCGTCACGGCAGATTCGACCCTGGCAGTTGGGGAGTTTATCCGCGCTTTCAACCGGGGAGATTCCCGCAGCAGCGTCGCTGCTTTCGCCGGTCCGCGCCCTGTCGCGGCAATACCTGCCGCGTAGGCCGGGTCGGTGCCTCCAACCTCAGGATCCCTTGCGCGGCAGCTTGGCGCGCGGGTGCGCCGCGTCGTAGACGCGCGCCAGGTGCTGGAAGTCGAGCCGGGTGTAGACCTGCGTGGTGGCGATGCTCGCATGCCCGAGCAGCTCCTGGACCGCGCGCAGGTCGCCGCTGGACTGCAGCACATGGCTGGCGAATGAATGGCGCAGCATGTGCGGATGCACCGGCGTCGCAAGCCCCGCCAGCAGGCTGCGCCGGCGCAGCCGTTGCCAGATCGACTGGGCGGACAGGCGCCGGCCGCGCTGCCCGACGAACAGCGCCGGCTCGGCGGCCGCGGCCACCTGCCCGCGCAAGGCCAGCCAGCGCCCGAGCGCGGCCAGCGCCTTCTCACCGACCGGGGTCGCGCGCCGCTTGCTGCCCTTGCCCAGCACATGCGCCTCGGCGCCGTCCAGGTCGATCCAGCCGCGCGCGCCGGCGCCGGCAATAACATCCAGGCCGACCAGTTCGCCGACCCGCAGGCCGCAGCCGTACAGCAGCTCGACGATCGCCGCGTCGCGCGCTTCCAGCCAGGGAGCGTTGCCCTCGTCGCCGTGGTGCTCGGCGAGCCGCACCGCATCGTCGACGGCCAGCGCCTTGGGCAGCGGCTTGGCCGATTTCGGCGCGCGCACGTCCTGCACCGGATTGCTCGCGACCCGCCCTTCGCGGCCGAGCCAGCGGTAAAAGCCGCGCCAGCCGGACAGGATCAGCGCGATCCCGCGTCCACCGTGCCCGGCGCCGTGCAGCTGCGCGGCCCAGCGGCGGATGTCGGCGCTCTGCACCTCGGTGAGCGCAATGCCGGTCGCTTGGGCCTGATCCACCAGCCGGCGCAGCGCCAGCGCATAGAGTTCGACCGTGCGCTGGGCCAGACGCCGCTCGACCCGGACATGCTCGAGATAGCGCTCGACCAGCGGGTCGGCCGCCGTCGCCTGTTCGGGCCGGGCCGGATCGGCCGGCGCGTTCATCTGAGCCTTGACAGCGCCGCGCCGGCCAGTTCGGCGATGCGCTCCAGGAAATCGGTGCCCATGCTGCCGTGAAAGCGCTGCGAATCGGGCGACGCGAGCACGACCAGGCCGAACGCCGGCTGGGCGCCCGGCGTGCGCAGCGGGATCAGCACCAGCGATTGCGCGGCCGTCGGGTCCGGCAGCCAGCCGACCGCTTCGAAGCCGGCGTTGACGCCGCAGTACGGCGTGGTCAGCGACGAGGCGAAGATCTTCGCGTCGCCGCTGACGCCCTGCGCGAACGATTCGCCCTCGAACGCCGGCGCCACGTCCCAGACCCGGATCGCCGCCTGCGGCACGACGAACTGGTCCTTCAGGCCGTCGACGATGCGCTGCGGCAGCTCGCGCGCGCTGGGCGCGAGGAACAGCTCGCGCGTCCAGTGCTGCAGCCGGTCGGCGATCACCACGTTCTCGCTGCTGTTGCGGATCATCTCCATGATGCGCTGCTCGAGCGAGCGGATCTTGTCGCGCAGCATCTCGGCCTGGCGCTCCTGCAGGCTGACGGCGCGGTTGCCGTGCGGGCTGGTGAGCTGCACCGTCGCCAAGAGCTGCGCATGGCGCTCGAAGAAGTCGGGGGTGTTCACCAGGTAGTTGGCGATGTCGTCCTCGGTGATCGGATTCATATTGCTGAACTTCATGGCTGGTCTGGAATTTCGATCTCGCCCTCGAACACGATCGTCGCCGGGCCGGTCATGCGCACGGCTGCGCCCTCGCCCGCCCATTCGATCGTGAGCAGGCCGCCGCGGGTCTCGACCTCGACCGAGGCATCGAGCAACCCGAGCCGGATCCCCGCGACCACCGCCGCGCAGGCCCCGGTGCCGCAGGCCAGCGTCTCGCCGGCGCCGCGTTCGTAGACGCGCAGCGCGATCCGGCCGCGGCTTCGCACCTGCATGAAGCCGGCGTTGACCCGGTTCGGAAAGCGCGGATGGCGCTCGATCAGCGGGCCCTCGAGCAGCACCGGCGCGCTCGCCACGTCGTCCACCAGCTGCACCGCGTGCGGGTTGCCCATCGACAGGATTGCTACATATCTTGTAGCTACCAGTGAAGGTTCTTCCAGGGCTAGCGGCCATTTTTGCCATGAATCGACAGGTTCGGGCCGCAATCCGTCGGCGTTGAACGGCACGCGCGCGAGGTCGAACACCGGCGCGCCCATGTCCACCGTCACGCGGCCGTCGGCGCAAAGACGCGGCTCGATCACGCCGGCCCGCGTCTGGATGCGCAGCACCGGTTTGGCGCTCAGGCCGCGCGCGTGCACATAGCGCACGAAGCAGCGCGCGCCGTTGCCGCACTGCTCGACCTCGCCGCCGTCGGCGTTGTGGATCACGTATTCGAAATCGATGCCGGGCGCCGGCGCCGGCCGCACCGACAGGATCTGGTCGGCGCCGACACCGAAATGGCGGTCCGCCAGGAACCGGTATTGCGCGGTGGTCAACCCGAGCCGCGCGCGCGTCTCGTCGAGCACGACGAAATCGTTGCCCGCCCCCTGCATCTTGGTGAAGCGCACCCGCATGGCCCGCATTATCGTCGCCGCGGCTGCCTTCGCAGCGCGCCGATAATGCGGCCCATGGTCCGCCCTTCCCAACGGCTTCATGCGCAGCGCGAGCCGGCGCCGCTGCGCCCCGCCGCCACCGTGCTGCTGCTGCGCGACGGCCGCGACGGGCTCGAGGTACTGATGACGCGCCGCTCCATGAGCGCGAGCTTCGCGCCCGGCGCGTTCGTGTTCCCCGGCGGCGGCATCGACGCAAACGACGCGGCGGCGCACGCGCAGGCCGAGCGGCGCAGGTCGCAGAGCGACGAGCAGCTGACGCAGGCGATCGCGGCGATCCGCGAGAGCTTCGAGGAACTCGGCGTGCTGCTGGCGCGCCAAAGCGATGGCACGCCGGTCGCGCCGCGGCAGGTCCAGGCGCTGGACCGGCAGGCGCCGCTCTTCGCGCAATGCGCGGCGCTGGGGTTGCGGCTCGCGGCCGATCAGGTGTTCACGCTCGCGCGCTGGATCACGGACCGCGACCTGCCGCGCCGCTTCGACGTGCCGTTCCTGGTCGCGCGCATGCCGTCCGGCCAGCAGCCGGTGGCCGACGAGGCCGAGCAGTTCGAGCCGGTCTGGGTGCGGCCGTTTGATGCGCTCTCGCGGCACGAG
>JAFECV010000350.1 GCA_018241985.1 Pseudomonadota bacterium
CCAACCCCGCCACCGCCACCGACGCCGACTTCGCCGACATCGAGAGCGTGGTCGGCCACGAGTACTTCCACAACTGGACCGGCGACCGCGTCACCTGCCGCGACTGGTTCCAGCTCAGCCTGAAGGAAGGCCTGACGGTCTTCCGCGACCAGGAATTCTCGATGGACCTGGCCGGCAGCCCGTCGGCGCGCGCCGTGAAGCGCATCGAGGACGTGCGCGTGCTGCGCACCGTGCAGTTCGCCGAGGACGCGGGCCCGATGGCGCACCCGGTGCGGCCCGACAGCTACATCGAGATCAACAACTTCTACACCGCCACCGTCTACGAGAAAGGCGCGGAGGTGGTGCGCATGATGCAGACCCTGACCGGAGGTCAGTCCGATCCTTTCGGGCGCGAAGGCTTCGCGAAGGGCTTGAGCCTCTATTTCGAGCGCCACGACGGCCACGCGGTGACCTGCGACGACTTCGCGCAGGCGATCGCCGACGCGAACCCCGGCTCCGCGCTTGCCGAGCGGCTGCCGCAGTTCAAGCGCTGGTACGCGCAAGCGGGCACGCCGCGGGTGCAGGCCACCGCGCAGTACGACGCCGCCGCGCGCCGCTACACGCTCACGCTGTCGCAGTCCTGCGCGGCGACGCCGGGCCAGCCGGCGAAGGAGCCGTTCGTGATCCCGGTCACGCTCGGACTGGTCGGGCCCGACGGCGCGGCGCTGCCGCTGCGGCTCGAGGGCGAGGCCGAGAGCCAACGACAGGGCGGCGCCGGCTCGCGCACGCTGGTGCTCGCCGAGCCGCGGCAGAGCTTCACCTTCGAGGACGTCGCGGCGCCGCCGGTGCCGTCGCTGCTGCGCGGCTTCTCCGCGCCGGTGCGGCTCGAGTGCGACTACAGCGACGCCGAGCTGCTGACACTGCTCGCGCACGACCCGGACCCGTTCAACCGCTGGGAAGCCGGGCAGCGGCTAGCGCTGCGCATTGCTATCAACAATATAGCTAACAACGAAGATCCTGCCTTCGTTTCAGCCGGATTCGAGCAGAATATCTTGCCCGACGCGTTCGTCAGCGCGATGCGCGAGGTGCTGCGGCATCCGAAGCTCGATGCCGCATTCAAGGAGCTGGCGCTGACGCTGCCGTCCGAGACCTACATCGCCGAGCAGCTCGACGTGGTCGATCCGCAGCGCGTGCATGCGGTGCGCGAGGCGATGCGCGAGCAGCTCGCGCTGGCGCTGCAACCCGACTGGATCTGGGCCTGGGAGCAGCACAGCCACACCGGCAGCTACCGCCCCGATCCCGAATCCGCCGGCCGGCGCGCGCTCGCCGGGCTGGCCCTCGGCCAGCTCTGCCTGGCCGCGAACCGCTCCGGCGACCCGGTCTGGCCCGGCCGCGCGTACCAGCGCTTCAAGGACGCCGGCAACATGACCGACCGCTTCAACGCGCTCGCCGCGCTGGTCGCGGCCGGCCAGCCGCTGGCGGCGCGCGCGCTGGCGCTGTTCCACCAGGAGTTCCGGCACGAGGCGCTGGTGCTCGACAAATGGTTCGCGCTGCAGGGAGGCAGCCCGGACCGGGACGGCAACGTGCTGCCCGCGGTGCGCCAGCTGATGCAGCACCCCGACTTCAACCTGCGCAACCCGAACCGCGCGCGCAGCCTGATCTTCAGCTACTGCAGCGCGAACCCCGGCGCGTTCCACCGGCGCGACGCGGCCGGCTACCGGTTCTGGAGCGAGCGCGTGGCCGAGCTCGATGCGTTCAACCCGCAGGTGGCGGCGCGTCTCGCGCGCGCGCTGGACCGCTGGCGCAAGCTCGCCGAGCCGTACCGCGGGAGCGCGCGCGAGGCGATCGCCCGCGTCGCGGCCAAGCCCGACCTGTCGAACGACGTGCGCGAGGTCGTGACGCGCGCGCTGGCCGACGCGGACGACGGTCCGGATTGACCCGTTGGACGTTCCCCCAACCTTGTGAAACACTGGCGGCCCGGCCGCCCCCCGCATCGCACCCCCACCCGGCCAAGCCCGCACGAGGAGACCCGCCATGGCCCAGCGCATCAGCCTGACCCGCTACCTCGTCGAGCAGCAGCGCATCGACGGACTGATTCCCGGCCAGCTGCGGCTGCTGCTGGAGGTCGTCGCGCGCGCCTGCAAGGGCATCAGCCAGGCGGTGAACAAGGGCGCGCTCGGCGGCGTGCTCGGCAGCGCCGGCACCGAGAACGTGCAGGGCGAGGTGCAGAAGAAGCTCGACATCATCGCGAACGAGGTGCTGATCGAGGCGAACGAATGGGGCGGCCACCTGGCCGCGATGGCGTCGGAGGAGATGGCGGGCATCCACCCGGTGCCGAACCGCTATCCGCAGGGCGAGTACCTGCTGCTGTTCGACCCGCTCGACGGATCGAGCAACATCGACGTCAACGTCAGCATCGGCACGATCTTCAGCGTGCTGAAAAAACCCGCGGGCCTGGCCGGCGTGACCGAGGCCGACTTCCTGCAGCCGGGGCACGCCCAGGTCGCGGCCGGCTACTGCGTGTACGGCCCGCAGACCACGCTGGTGCTGACCGTCGGCGACGGCGTCGCGATGTTCACGCTCGACCGCGAGCAGGGTTCGTTCGTGCTGACGCAGCAGAACGTGCGCATCCCGGAAGACACGCGGGAATTCGCGATCAACATGAGCAACATGCGCCACTGGGACGCGCCGGTGCGCCGCTACATCGACGAATGCCTGGCCGGCAAGGAGGGCCCGAGGGCGAAGGACTTCAACATGCGCTGGATCGCGAGCATGGTCGCCGACGTGCACCGCATCCTCACGCGCGGCGGCATCTTCATGTACCCGTGGGACAAGCGCGAACCCGACAAGCCCGGCAAGCTCCGGCTGATGTACGAGGCGAACCCGATGAGCTGGATCGTCGAGCAGGCCGGCGGCGCCGCGACCAACGGCCACCAGCGCATCCTCGACGTCGTTCCGACTGGGCTGCACGAGCGCGTCAGCGTGATCCTGGGCAGCAAGAACGAGGTCGAGCGGGTCACGTCGTACCACGGCTGAAGCGGCCCGCGCAGCCCCTGCGCGGGAGGCGCTACGCTAGAATTGCACGCTTCGCCGGAGTAGCTCAGTCGGTAGAGCAGCTCATTCGTAATGAGAAGGTCGGGGGTTCGATTCCTCTCTCCGGCACCACACCTGCAATTAGGCCAT
>JAFECV010000351.1 GCA_018241985.1 Pseudomonadota bacterium
CCAAATACCGCAGGTTGTACCGAAGCAGGGGCAGGTCATGCCAGCTCAGCGACGCCCAGCTTCGCGGATGCAGCAGGAATCGCAACAGCCCGATAAAATCGATCTGATCGATCGCGCGCAGCATTTCGCCAGGGAACAGGCTGACCGCATGGCGGGCGTCCGGGCGCTGGGTGTGCGCCTGCTGTACCGGGGTGTTCGACAGCAGGCCATGCAGCAGCCGGGCCAGATCGACCCCGACCTGCGCTCCCAGCAGGATGGTCAGCGTGGGTCTGAAATTCTGTTCCAGCAGCACCAGGCGCCCGCTGCCTTCTTCGACGATCAGGTCGATCCCGCACAGGCCATGATACCGGGACAGCCGTCCCAGGCCATCGAGTATCGACTCGAGTTCCCGGTGCGGCGTGAATTGGACGATCGTCGATATGCCACGCGGGCCCCAGGTCCGTTTACGCAGGTACGAGTAATAGCCGGTCAGCGTTCCTCGGTTGTAGAGCGCGACCGCGCTGAGCACCTGCCCGCGGACGTAGGCCTGGGCAATCACCGCCTTGCCGATGGGCACCGATTCGAGTTCGCTTGCGTTCTCCAGCACGCGCACGGCCAAGCCACCCCAGCCTTCGCTCTGCTTGACGACCAGCGGATACCCGAGTTCGGATGCGGCCTGCCGCAACTCGCCCAGGTTGTTGCACGGGCGAAAAGCGGGCACCGGAAGGCCGTGGGCATGCGTCCTGGCGGCAAACACCAGCTTGGACGCCATGAAGTCAATGCAGGCATCGTCAGGGGAGCAGGGCAGTGCCCGGCGGGCCCAGGCCTGGTGGCGCCGCTGGCTCAGCGCATACAGCAGCGGATCGTCCCCGACGATCACCCAGTCATATCGCGCGGCATGCTTGTGCAGCCGGTGCCGGACGGCGGCCAGCATGCCGTCGATCTCGGATGGAACTTCGATGTGGCGGCTGATCCAGGCGGAATGGGCAACGAAGTTGGCGCGAGGGCACATCACGTCCACCTCGCAACCTGCTTGATGCAGCAGGTAGGGGAGGCGGGAGAGGCCTTCCCAGTTCGCGTGATTGAGCACGAGGACGCGCCACATGGTCTCGCT
Source organism: Pseudomonadota bacterium (assembly GCA_018241985.1). Classification (GTDB taxonomy): domain Bacteria; phylum Pseudomonadota; class Gammaproteobacteria; order Burkholderiales; family Burkholderiaceae_C; genus Rhodoferax_A. Next base: position 1,094 of record JAFECV010000351.1, read on the forward strand.
GCGTGTGCCAGGTGCCGCGCGTGCGTCCCGAATCGGGGTTCGCGATCCGGCCGTGCGTCCGTTCAGGCGACTGCGTCGGCCGACTCGCGCAGCAGCATCGCCAGCGTGGCGGCGATGGTCTTGCGCAGTTCGCGGCGGTCGCAGATGAAGTCGATCGCGCCCTTGGTCTGCAGGAATTCGGCGCGCTGAAAGCCTTCGGGCAGCGTCACGCGCACGGTGTTCTCGATGACACGCGGGCCGGCGAACCCGATCAGCGCCTTCGGTTCGGCGATCACCACGTCGCCGACGAACGCGAAGCCGGCGGACACGCCGCCCATCGTCGGGTCGGTCAGCACGCTGATGAACGGCAGCCCCTTCTTCGCCAGCCGGGTGAGCGCGGCGTTCGTCTTGGCCATCTGCATCAGCGACAGCAGGCCCTCCTGCATGCGCGCGCCGCCGGTGGCGGTGAAGCAGATGAACGGCACCTTCTGCTCGATCGCGGTCTGCACGCCGCGCACGAAGCGCTCGCCGACCACGCTGCCCATGCTGCCGCCCATGAAATCGAACTCGAAGCAGGCCGCGACCACGCTGATGCTGTGCACCGCGCCGCCCATCACCACCAGCGCGTCGGTCTCGCCGGTGCTCTCGAGCGCTTCCTTCAGCCGCTCCGGGTAGCGCCGGCTGTCCTTGAACTTCAGCGCGTCGATCGGCAGCACCTCCTGGCCGATCTCGTAGCGGCCTTCCAGGTCGAGGAACGCGTTCAGGCGGGCGCGCGCGCCGATGCGGTGATGGTGGCCGCAGCTCGGGCAGACGTTCTGGTTCTGCTCGAGGTCGGTCTTGTACAGCACCGTCTCGCAGGCCGGGCATTTGATCCACAGGCCCTCGGGGATGCTGCGCCGGTCGGCCGGATCGGTCTGCTGGATCTTCGGGGGGAGTAGTTTTTCGAGCCAACTCATGGTTGCATCCTCAGGCGCGGGGCAATCCGCGCATTATGAATCGAGCGCGGTGCGGATCTCGCGCAGGAAGCCGGCGACCGCATCGACCGCCCGTTCGGGCGGCGCGGCGCCGATCAGCTCGATGATGCGGGTGCCGATCACCACCGCGTCGGCCACCTGGCCGACCGCCCGTGCGCTGGCGGCGTCGCGGATGCCGAAGCCGACGCCGACCGGGATGCGCACATGACGGCGGATGCGCGGCAGCATCGCCTGCACCGCGCCGGGGTCGAGCGTGGCGGCGCCGGTCACGCCCTTCAGCGACACGTAGTAGACATAGCCGCTGGCAAGCTGGGCGACCTGCGCGATGCGCTCGTCGGTGCTGGTCGGCGCGAGCAGGAAGATCAGGTCCAGCCCGTGCGCGGAGAGCCGCGCGGCGAACCCGGCGCATTCTTCCGGCGGATAGTCGACCACGACCAGGCCATCGACGCCGGCCTGCGCGGCGTCCTGCACGAACGCGCTGTCGGTTGTGTTGTCAGACGCACTGCCGGGGACGGCGGCGTGCAACTGGTCGTAGCGCTCGATGGGGTTCGCGTAGCCCATCAGCACGATGGGCGTCGCCGCATCCTCGCGCCGGAACTCGCGCACCATTTCCAGCACCTGCGCCAGGCCGATACCGGCGCGCAGCGCCTGCTCGCCCGCCTTCTGGATCACCGGGCCGTCGGCCGACGGGTCGGAGAACGGCACGCCGAGCTCGATCACGTCGGCGCCGGCGGCGACCATGCCGTGCATCAGCGCCGGCGTGATGCCGGGCGCCGGAAAGCCCGCGGTCACGTACGGAATCAGCGCCTTGCGGCCCTGGTCCTTCAACTGCGCCATCCGGTGCGCGATGCGGCTCATTTGCGCTCCTTCGGCAGGCCCTTGACCGCGTGGCCGCGCATCGACGGGCGGTCGTAGAAGTCGGCGCCGGACAGGTCGGCGACGGTGCCGATGTCCTTGTCGCCGCGGCCCGAGAGGTTCACCAGGATGGCCTGGTCGGGGCGCATTTCGCGCGCCAGTTTCAGCGCATGCGCGAGCGCATGGCTCGACTCCAGCGCCGGGATGATGCCCTCGGCGCGGCACAGGTAGTGGAACGCATCCAGCGCCTCGGCATC
>JAFECV010000352.1 GCA_018241985.1 Pseudomonadota bacterium
CGTCACGTCGAGATTTTCCATGGCCCCTTCTTTCCTTTTGCAGCTTCGCCCGGCTGCCCCACGGCTCCTAGCGTAGCCACCAGATCAGCGCGATCACGATCAGCGCGACAATGACCCACACCCAGGACGGGATTTTGGAACCGCCCGCGGCGACGGGCGCCGGCACGGGCGCCTTCGCGGCCTGTTCGGCGTAGGCGGCCGGAAAGCGCCGCTGCATTTCCTGGTCGAAGCGCTTGAAGAAGTCCTCGGCGAGCGACTTGGCCGCGCCGTCGATCAGCCGCTGGCCGAGCTGCGCGATCTTGCCGCCGACCGACGCATGCACGGTGTAGCCCAGGTCACAGCCGCCCTCGTTCGGCGTGAGCTTGACCTGCGCCGTGCCCTTGCCGAAGCCGGCCGCGCCGCCCTGGCCGTCAAAACCTATCGTGTAGCTCTGCGGCGGCTGCAGGTCGCTCAGGTTGATCTTGCCGGCGAACTTCGCGGCCACGGGCCCGATCTTCAGCGCCATCGCGACCGCGTACTGGTTCTCGCCGGCCGGCTCGACCTTTTCGCAGCCCGGAATGCAGGCCTTCAGCACTTCGGGGTCGTTCAGCGCGTCCCAGGTCTGCTGCTGGGTCACGGCGAGCTGGCGGTTGCCTTGCATGTCCATCGTCGGCTCCTCTTGTGTTTAGGGGTCGTTGGGGCGGGGTTCGCGTCGTCGGTTCAGCGCTTCATCACCGCCGCGACGCTGGCGGCGAGTTCCTCGAGCCTCGAGAGGTTGTGCACCGCGAGCATTGCATCGGCATGGCGATGCAGCACGGCGGCACCGCGCGCGATCGGCTCGTAGCCGTCGTAGCGCAGCAGTGGATTGAGCCACAGCAGGCGCCGCCCGGCGCGGCGCAGCCACGCGACCTCGCGCTCGAGCCGCTCCGGCTCGCCGGTGTCGAGCCCGTCGCTGATCAGCAGCACCAGCGTGCGCCGTCCGACGAGGCGGCGCGCATGCTCCACGCGCAACCGGGTCAGCGCCTCGCCGAGCCGCGTGCCGCCGGCGTAGTCCTCGATCAGCAGGCCGGCGGTGGCGAGCATCTCGTCGGTGTCGGCGATGCGGAACGCCGGCGTGAGGTCCGTCAGCCCGGTGCCGAACGCGAACACGTCGCGCCGCGGATGGCGGAACGTGGCCGCGTGCAGGAACGCCATCAGCAGCCGCGCGTAGCGCTCCATCGAGCCCGACACGTCGATCAGGATCAAGAGCGGCAGCGGCTGCTCGCGGCGCTTCAGCCGCGGCAGCGCGATCAGTTCGCCGCCGCTGCGCGTCGCGCACTGCATCACGCCGGGCCAGTGCAGCCGCGCGCCGCTCGCCGCCGGGAAGCAGCGGCGCGCCGCATAGGTCGGCAGCGGCAGCGGCACGTCGCGCGCGAGCCGCTCGACCAGCCGGTATTCGGACGCCGTCAGCGCGTTGAAGTCCGCGTGGCGCAGCCGCTCGAGGTCGCTCGCGGTCATCGCGGCGTCGATCTCGAACTCGTCGTCCTTCGGTTTCCGGTCCGCGTCGCCCTGGCCGCGCTGCGGTGCGAGCGCCTCGCGCACGCGCGGGCGCCTGCGGACCGGCTCGGCCCGCCCTTCGGCGCGCGGCAGCATTTGCGCGAGCAGCTTCGCGGCGAGATCGGGATTGACGAAGTACGCGTCGAACAGCTCGCGGAACACGAGGCGGTCCTGCTCGCGGTTCACCATCACCGCTTCGAGCGCTGCGCCGAGGTCGGCCCGGTCGGCGACGCCGACCGCGGCCGCCGCCTCCGCCGCCAGCGCGATGCGCGCGCTGTCGACGCGCACGCCGGCGCGGCGCAGCGCGCGGCCGAACCCGGTGATGTTGCCGGCCAGCTTGCCGCGGCGCGCGTCGCCCAGCTGCTGCACGGTCGCTGCGCCAGCCATGCCGCGGTCAAGCGCTCGCCGGCGCTTCTTCGGGTGTCAGCAGTTCCTGCGCGAGCTCGCGGGTCAGCGCCGCGACGTCCTCGCGCTGCTTGAACAGCACCCCCGCGGTGTCGGCGACGACCTCGGGGTCGACCGCCAGCGTGTCGAGCGCGACCAGCGCGCGCGCCCACTCGACGCTCTCGGCGATGCCCGGCGCGCGCTGGAACGACTGCGCGAACGGTGCGCTGCGCAGCCGCGCGACGAAGTCGGCAATCTGCGCCGACAGCACGGGCCCGGCCTTCGGCACGCGCGAGCGCACGATCGCCAGCTCGCGTTCGCGGTCCGGATAGTCGAGCCAGTGGTACAGGCAGCGCCGGCGTACCGCGTCGTGCAGCTCGCGGGTGCGGTTGCTGGTAAGGATCGTCACCGGGTTGCTGATCGCGTGCACGGTGCCGATCTCGGGAATGCTGACCTGGTATTCGCCGAGGTATTCGAGCAGGAACGCCTCGAACGGCTCGTCGGCCCGGTCGATCTCGTCGATCAGCAGCACCGCGCCGGGCGCCGGCGTCTGCAGCGCCTGCAACAGCGGGCGGTGGATCAGGTAGCGGTCCTGGTAGACCTCGCGCTCGATACGCTCGATGTGCTCATGATTCGGGCCGCGATCCGCTTCCGACGCGTCGTCGCCCTGCTCGCGGCCCAACTCGGCGGCGCGCATATGCAGCAGCTGCGCCGCATAGTTCCATTCGTACAGCGCCTCGCGCAGTTCCAGCCCGTCGTAACACTGCAGCCGGATCAGCTCGCGCTGCAATGCGAGCGCGAGCGCCTTCGCCAGCTCGGTCTTGCCGACCCCGGGCTCGCCTTCAAGCAAGAGCGGGCGCTGCAGCCGTAGCGCGAGGAACACCGCGGCCGCGAGGCGCCGGTCGGCGTAGTAGCCGACCTGCTGCAGCGCGGCGATCAGTGCATCGATGGTCGCAAACATCACCCCTTGCCGTCAGCTTTTACCGAGTGCCCGTGCGACCGCACGCTGCGTGAGCACGCTGATCAGGTTGGCGCGGTACGCGGCCGAGCCGTGGATGTCGCTGTTGAGATCTGCCGCATCGATCTTGACCGCGGCTGCGGCCTCGGGCGTGAAGCTCTTCGCAAGCGCGGCTTCCAGCCCCTGGTGCCGGAACACGCCGTTGCCGGCACCGGTGACCGCCACGCGCACGCCGCCCGCGGTCTGCGCGACGAACACCCCGGTCAGCGCGAAGCGCGACGCCGGCTGCTTGAACTTCA
>JAFECV010000353.1 GCA_018241985.1 Pseudomonadota bacterium
ACAGCGACAGCGCGCCGACGATCGGCCCGAACACGGTGCCGGCGCCGCCGAACACCGCCATGATGATCATCTTGACGTTCAGGCTGATGTCGAACGCGCTGTCCGGGTCGAGGAAGGTGATCCAGTACGCATGGATGCCGCCGGCGAGTGCCGAGAACACGCCCGACAGCGCGAACGCCAGCACCTTGTACAGCGTGGTGTTGACGCCCATCACCGCCGCGCCCTCCTCGTTCTCGCGGATCGCGATCAGGCCGAAGCCGAAGCGGCTGCGCGTGAGCCAGTACACCGTCAGCGTCGCGATCACCAGCAGCGCGAGCGACAGGCCGTAGAACAGGCGGTCGTTGTTCAGCGGCGGCAGCACCAGGCCGATGTTCTGGCCGGCCAGCGGCACGTTCGAGACGATCGCCGCCATCACCTGCGCCAGCGCCAGCGTCGCGATCGCGAAATAGTGACCGCGCAGCCGCAGCACCGGCACGCCGAGCAGGAACGCGAACACCAGCGCCAGCACGACGCCGAACACCATGCCGACCCAGAACGGCAGATGCCACTGCACCATCGCGATCGCGACGCCGTAGCTGCCCAGGCCGTAGAACACCGAGTTGCCGAACGACGCGTAGCCGGTGTAGCCGCCGATGATGTTCCAGCCCTGCGCCAGCACCGCCAGCAGCACCGCGTTGATGCCGAACTGGATCAGCACGTCCGAGCCGTACCAAGGCACGCCGATCAGCGCCAGCAGCCCGATCACGAGCAAGGCGAGCTGCCAGCGCTTCATGCGGTTTTCCCCAAGAGGCCGGTGGGCCGCACGATCAGCACCAGCACCAGGATGCCGAAGCTGGCGACGTCGGCGAAGGTCGGTCCGACGTACAGCGTGGTCAGCGATTCGATGATGCCGAGGAACAGGCCGCCGACCAGCACGCCCAGCGGATTGTCGAGCCCGCCGATGATCGCGATCGCGAACGACTTCGCGGTCAGCGTCGCGCCGATGTACGGATTGATCTGCGACACCGTGCCGTACAGGCCGCCGGCCGCGCCGGCCAGCGCGATGCCGATCGCGAAGGTCGTCGCATACAGGTGCTTCGGCTCGACGCCGTACAGGCGCGCGGCGACCAGGTTCTGCGCGGTCGCGCGGATCGCGCGCCCGAGCCGGGTGTGCAGCAGGAACAGCCACATGCCGAAGGTCAGCACCAGCGCGGCAATGAAGGCCCCGAGCCGCGCCACCGGCAGCACCACCGGCCCCCACTGGAACTGGTTGCCGGCGTACGAGGGATTGATCGTGCGGAAGTCCGCGGAGAACGCAAGCTGCGCGAGGTAGGTCAGCACCACCTCCAGCCCGAAGGTGAGCAGCAGCGTGTTGAACATCGGCGCGCGCACGATCAGGTTCAGCAGCCCGCGCTGCACGATGTAGCCCAGCACGAACATCACGACCGCGGTGATCGGCAGGCCGAGGAACGGGTCGATGTTGAGGTAACGGAACAGGTGCCAGGAGCAGTACGCGCCCAGCATGATGAACGCGCCGTGCGCCAGGTTGACGATGTTCAGCACCCCCCAGACCAGGGCGAGGCCGAGCGCCATGATGGCGTACAGCCCGCCCAGCAGGATGCCGTTGACGAGGACTTGCGCGAGCAGATCCACGGGTCAGCTCGGTGCCGGCCAGCGTGTCAGCGCGCGTTCCAGGCCGGCATCGGGTACTTGGGCTGCGTCACGAAGCCCTTTGCGTTGTAGACCTCGACCAGATGCTCGCCCTGCACCTGGATCACGACCTGCGGCAGGTTGATCTGGCCGTCCGCGGTGAACGCGATCGGGCCGTACAGGCTCTCGAACTTGATCTTGGCCAGCGCGTCGCGCACCTTCTGCGGATCGAGGCTGTTCGCGTCTTCCATCGCCTGCACCAGCGCCTCGACGTCGGCAACGCCCGAGGCCGCGTGGTAGTCGGGGTCATAGCCGTATTTGGCCTTGTACGCCTTGGCGAACTGGTCGGCGTCGCCGAACCAGCGGTCCTTGAGCTGGGCATGCGGCAGCCAGGCGGTCATGCCGAACGCGTAGTCCGCGTCCTTGCCCAGCGCCTTGCGGAAGTCCTCGCTCGGCACGCCGACGGTGAACGAGTACATCTTGGGCGCGACCGCGAGGCTCTTGGCCTGGCGCACGAAGTTCAGGATCTCGGTCTCGTGGCCGGCGACCAGCACCACGTCGACGTTCTTGGACTTGATCTGCGACAGCAGCGAATTGAAGTCGCTGGTGTTGCTGCTGTAGCGCTCGTCCATCACGGTGTCGAAGCCGGCTTTCTTCAGCAGCGGCCGCGTGCCCTTGGCCACCGACACGTCGAACGAGTCGTCGGCGTACAGCAGCGCCACGGTCTTCGGCACGGGTTTCAGCGCCTTCATCATCTCGACCGTGCTGCCGAAATAGTCGCTCGCCGGCGCCAGCGTGCCGAAGATGTACTTGAACCCGCGCGAGAAGATCTCGTTGGACGCGCCGCCGCCCTGCACCATCGGGATCTTGTATTTCTCGGACACCGCGGAGTCGGCCAGCGCGAAATTGCTGGCGAAGGGGCCGAGCAGCAGGTTCACCTTGTCCTGCGACACCAGCTGCGTGTACTGGCGCACCGACAGGTTCACGTCGGACTGGTTGTCGTAGATCTTCAGCGCGAGCTGGTGCGACTTGCCGCCGACCTTCACGCCGCCGGCGGCATTGATCTTGTCGACCGCGAGCTGGTAAGCGTCGCGGTAGTAGCGCCCGGTATTGGCCACCGGGCCGGTCAGTTGCACCGAGGCGCCGAGCACGATGTCCTGCGCCAGCGCCGGGCCGGCGGGCGCCGCGATGACGGCTGCCGCGAACAGGGCGGAGAGCAGGTGGGAACGTTTGAGCAACATGATCGTCCTTTCCTTGTTGTTGCATGTTGCGGGCCGCGTCACCGGCAACATATCGATACGACGAGCCTATCCCGGCCGCGCCCCTCGCGCAATCTGGTGGTTTCCCGAAATAAGTATTGATGCAAATCAAGTGTTCACGCGCGCGCGGGTTTCGCGTGGGCGGCCGTGCGCCGCTGCTTTCGGTTGGGTAGCGCACCGTCGGACGCGCGATCCTATCGCAGTCCGATGAAGTCTTCGAATGCGAACTGCACGCCGGGCGTCCGGCCGCCGAACGGTGCGTGCTT
>JAFECV010000354.1 GCA_018241985.1 Pseudomonadota bacterium
TGACGACGCCCGGGCGCGCGCTGCGGAACTGATAGGCCGTGTTCTTCGGCAACATGCCCTGGTGGCCGCGACCCAGCTTCATCCACCCCATCTTGCGGCCGTTCGGCGTGCCCTGAACCAGCACCGCGCCGTTCTTCTCGGCGTCCTTCACGGTCTGCTTGGCATCGAGCTGGATCAGGTGCACCTCGACCTCGCCGTCCATCACCAGCGCGAACTCGTCGTGCGCGCAGGTGTACCAAGGCGAATCGCCCTCGGCGCGCAGGCACTCAAGCACGTAGATCTGGTTCTGGCCGAAGGCCACCTTCTCGTACGGTTTGGCGCTGTTGGCGATCTCGAAGCAGTTCGAAAACGCATAGTGCTTGGCGCTGTCGTCGATGGGCTGGACCGAGCCCTTTTCGTACGATGCAAGCGACCCGAAACGGGTCTGGTAGGCAGTGGCTGACATAGGCGGGCTCCTCGATGTTGCCGAACAATTGACTGGGCCAATGAACTGGATTGGCCGAAGTCTAGGCAATAGGATGCCCCGCCGGTAGGCACTTTCGAACGACCAGATTGTTCGGACAATCCGATCAATTGCGCGGGTTTACCCGCAATCAGTCGATCAGGTCGGCGCGCAGCCTGCCGCGCTCGATCAGCGCCTGGTCCCAAGGCGGCACATCGGGAAATGCAGCATGCAAGGCTTCGAGGAACAGCTTCAGCTTGTGCTGGCTGCGCAGATTCGCCGGATAGAAGACCGACAGCCAGAACGCACTGAGGTCGTACTTCGGCAGCACCAGTTCGAGTTCGCCCGCGAGCACCGGCCCGGATGCCACGAGCGTGGGCAGGCAGACGATGCCGGCGTGCTCCTGTGCGTACTCGCGCAGCAGGTGCACACTGTTGGTCAGCAGCACGGGGTCGAGCGTGAGTGCCACCGGCTCCTCGCCAGCATGATGGAAAGAGATGCGGTCGCGCGTGGGATACCCCGAGTACCAGCCCAGGCGATGCCGCAGCAGGTCCGCCGGAACCCGCGGGACGCCGTGCCGGCGCAAGTACTGCGGAGAGGCGCAGAACACGCGCCGCACCGGGAACAGGCGCCTGGAGACCAGTTCCTCGGAGCGCGGCGGGAAGATCTGCAATGCACAGTCGAATCCCTCTTTCACCGGGTCGATCACGGCATCGCTGACGACCAGATCGAGCACGATCTTGGGATAGCGCTCCTGGAAATCCTGCAGCATGCGCGCGAGATGGCCGAGCACGAAGCCGGGCAGCGCGTAGACGCGCAGCCGGCCGGCGGATGACGACTTCACCTCACGCATCTGGTCGACCACGCTATGGGTGCGGCCCACCAGGTCCGTGCAGTCGCGAAGGAACGCCTGACCCAACTCGGACAGGACCACGTTGCGCGTGTTCCGAATGAACAGCGGCGCGCCGACCTCCGCCTCGAACTGCCGTATGCGGTCGGTGACCACCGAGCGCGCCACGCGCAACTGCCGCGCCGCTTCGGCGAAGCTGCGGGCCTCGGCAACGCGGACAAAGGTTTCGATCGCGACGAAGCGGTCCATTCCGGGCGATGGTATCGCTTGCCGCCGGCGCGCCCGTGAATGGCAAACTCAGGGCTGCAGAATGATCATGCTGGCGCGCAGGCGCCTGTTCCAAGATCCAGGACGTCTGCTTCGCAATGACAAGGCCTCCGAGAAAAAATCGCATCGGAAAGAGATCGCCTGATGAGCGAACCCGGAAAGAACCCCGAACTGCTGCTCGACGTGCGCGCTCTCTCGGCCTGGTACGGCGCGGCGCAGATCCTGTTCGACGTCGACCTGCAGGTGCGGCGCGGCGAGGTGGTCGCGCTGATGGGCCGCAATGGGGCCGGCAAGTCCACCACGCTGAAGGCGGTGATGGGCATGCTGGACAAGCGGCACGGCACGCTGTTCTTCATGGGGCGCGACATCTCGCACAGCGAACCGCATGAAGTGGCCTCGCACGGCCTGGGCTTCGTGCCCGAAGATCGGCGCATCTTCACCGACCTGTCGGTGGCCGAGAACCTCGAGGTCGGCCGCCAGCGGGCGCGGCATTGGCCCGACGGCTCCCCCGCCCCGCTGTGGACGCCGCAGCACCTGTACCAGCTCTTTCCCAATCTCGCCGAGATGCGGGACCGCCCCGGCGGCCGCATGAGCGGCGGCGAGCAGCAGATGCTCACCGTGGCGCGCACGCTGATGGGCAACCCCTACCTCGTGCTGCTCGACGAACCGTCCGAAGGCGTCGCGCCGATCATCGTCGAGCAGATGGTGCGCATGATCCTGGAACTCAAGTCGCAAGGCGTCAGCATCCTGCTGTCGGAGCAGAACATGCACTTCGCCGAACGGGTGTCGGACCGCGCCTATGTCCTCGAGAAGGGCCAGATCCACTACACCGGGGCCATGACCGAGCTTGCGGCGAACGACGAGGTGCGCCGCAGCTATCTGGGCGTATAGGATGAACACCCCCAGTCTTCGCGCACCGCGTGTCGTTCGACCAACCCCCATCGTCATGCAACCGGAGTGAACATGTCGACGAATCTTCCCGGCCCGTCGAACGAACCCGCCTCTTCGGGCCCAGGCGGGCCGCGCACCGCTCCGCTCGCGGGCGTGAAGGTGCTCGACCTCTCGCGCGTGCTCGCCGGGCCCTGGGCCGGCCAGTTGCTGGGCGACCTCGGCGCGGACGTGGTCAAGGTCGAGCGGCCAGGCGCGGGGGACGACACCCGCGCGTGGGGCCCGCCTTACCTGAAGGACGAGGCGGGGCGCGACACCTTGGAGGCGGCCTATTTCCTGTGCGCCAACCGCAACAAGCGCTCGGTGACGATCGACATCGCCCGTTCGGAAGGCCAGGCGCTGGTGCGCCGGCTCGCCGGCGAGGCCGACGTGCTGCTGGAGAACTTCAAGCTGGGCGGCCTCGCGCAGTACGGACTGGACTACGAAAGTCTGTCCAAGCTCAACCCGCGGCTCGTCTACTGCTCGATCACCGGCTTTGGCCAGTTTGGGCCCTATGCGCCGCGCGCCGGCTACGACTTCCTGATCCAGGGCATGGGCGGCCTGATGAGCATCACCGGCCGCCCCGACGATGAGCCAGGCGCCGGGCCGCAGAAGGTGGGCGTTGCGCTCACCGACATCATGACCGGGCTGTACGC
>JAFECV010000355.1 GCA_018241985.1 Pseudomonadota bacterium
GGACCGGCCCGCGGTCGAATTCATGGGCCGGCGCCTGAACTACCGCGAACTGGGCGCGCTGACGGACCGCGTCGCGAAGGGTCTGCAGCAACTCGGCGTCAAGCCCGGCGTGCACGTCGGGCTGTTTCTGCCGAACACGCCGCACTGCTACATCGCGTTCTTCGGCGTGCTGAAGGCGGGCGGCACGGTCGTCAACTATTCGCCGCTGGACGCGGCCAAGGTGCTCGAGCACAAGATCGCGGACAGCCGGACCGATTTCCTGTTCACGCTGGACCTGGCCGCGCTGTACCCGCAGATGGCCGCCATGCTCGGTAACACGCGGCTCAAAAAACTGATCGTCGGCAACATCGCGGAAATGACGGCAGCGCCCGACGCCGTGGCGGCGCAGATGAAAGCCGGCCGGCAACTCGCCGACGTCGCCTGGGACGACCGGCACGTCCGCTTCGCGAGCCTGCTGGACAACGACGGCGCCTACACGCGCTATTCCGTCGCCGACCCGAAGGACGCCCTGGCGGTGCTGCAGTACACCGGCGGCACCACCGGCCTGCCCAAGGGCGCGATGCTGACCCATGCGAACCTGACGGCCGCGTGCGCGCAGTACACCGAGTCGATCCATTACGATCCGCCGCTGCTCGAACCCGGCCGGGAGCGCTACCTCGGGGTGCTGCCGCCGTTCCACATCTTCGCGCTGACGGTGAACATGCTGTTCGGGCTCAAGATGGGCGCCGAGATCATCATGCACGCCCGCTTCGACCCGAAGGCGGCGCTGGAGGACATCGCGAACAAGAAGGTCACGGTGTTCTGCGGCGTGCCGACCATGTTCACCGCGCTGATCGCCCACCCGGACACGCCCAGCTACGACCTGCACTCGCTCAAGTTCTGCGGCTCGGGCGGCGCGCCGCTGCCGGTCGAGGTCGGGCAGCGCTACACCGCGGTCACCGGCGCCGACCTGTCCGAGGGCTGGGGCATGACCGAGACGTCGCCGACCGGCACCTTCTCGCCGCTGCACAAGGCCAGGCCCGGCTCGTGCGGCATTCCGCTGCCGTGCATCGAGATCAGGCTGCTGTCGCTGGACGACCCGAAAAGGTACGTGCCGCTCGGCGAAAAGGGCGAGATGTGCATCAAGGGGCCGAACGTGATGAAGGGGTACTGGAACAACCCCAAGGCCACTGCCGAATCGACCACGTTCGACGGGCTGTTCCGCACCGGCGACGTCGCCTACATGGACGCGGACGGCTACCTCTTCATCGTCGACCGGACCAAGGACATGCTGCTGTGCAGCGGCTACAACGTCTATCCGCGCGTGCTGGAAGAGGCGATCTACCAGCACCCGTCGGTGAACGAGGTGTGCGTGATCGGCATTCCGGACGCGTACCGCGGCCAGTCGCCGAAGGCTTTCGTCACGTTGAAGCCCGGCGCCGAGGCGTTCGCGCTGGGCGAGTTGCAGGCCTTCCTGAAAGACAAACTCGGCAAGCACGAGATGATCCAGGCGCTGGAGATCCGCGCCGAGCTGCCGAAGACGGCGGTCGGCAAGCTGTCGAAGAAGGATCTGGTGGACGAGGAAGCGAGGAAGCGCGCGGCGCAGGGATGAAACCCCATCGGCCGAACGCCCGCGAGTCCGCCGCGGCAGGCCGGTCCGAAGAGTAAAAAACACCGATGCCCTACAAGCTCTTCTACTGGCCCGGCATCCAGGGCCGCGGCGAATTCGTCCGCCTTGCGCTGGAGGCCGCAGGCGCGCCCTACGTGGACGTGGTGCGCGCCGGCGCGGCCGAGCCCGGCGGCGAATCGGCGTCGGGCATGGCGGCGATGCTGCGCTACTTCGAAGACGATTCGGTGCCGCGCCCGCCGTTCGCCTGTCCGTTCCTGGTGGACGGCCGCCAGGTGATCGCGCAGACCGCCGCGATCCTGTTGCACCTGGCACCGAAGCTCGGCTTGGTGGGCAAGAGCGAAGCGGACCGGCTGTGGACGCACCAGATCCAGCTCACGATCGCCGACATGGTGGCCGAGGCGCACGACACCCATCACCCGATCGCCGGCAGCCTGTACTACGAGCAGCAGAAGGCCGAGGCGCTGCGCCGCGCGCAGGACTTCCGCCGCCAGCGCCTGCCGAAGTTCCTGCAATGGTTCGAGGCGGTGCTGGCGCGCAATCCGCGCAACCTGGCCAATGATGAGCGGCGCGCGGACGGCCGCGCGCTGCATCTGGTCGGCGCGCGGCTCAGCTATGCGGACCTGTCGCTGTTCCAGCTGGTCGATGGGCTGCTGTACGCGTTTCCGAAAGCGACACGGCGAGAGTTGAAGCGCGCGCCGCACGTCGCGGCGCTGCATGGGCAGGTGAGGGCGCTGCCGCGCGTGGCCGCCTATCTGCAAAGCGAGAGGCGCCTCGCGTTCAACGAGGACGGCATTTTTCGCCGCTATCCAGAACTCGACGGATGAGACGGTGCGAGCGCGGTGCGGGCCTCGGTTGCTATTGTGTTGATAGCATAATGCGTAGAGATTACCTTCGCTTGCGCGTGTTTTGATTCAAAAAAGCCGCGGCGCCCGTTCATTCCATTGAATTTCCCATGGCCACATCCCACCCTCGCTACTGGCTGATGAAATCCGAACCGGGCGAATGCTCGGTCGACGACGTGCTGGCGATGAAAAACGCCACGGTGCCCTGGTTCGGCGTGCGCAACTACCAGGCGCGCAATTTCATGCGCGACGAGATGAAGGTCGGCGACGGGGTGCTGTTCTACCACTCGAGCTGTGCCGAGCCGGGCATCGTCGGCGTCGCTCGGGTCGCTTCTGGCGCGTACCCCGATGCGACGCAGTTCGATGCGAAATCGCCGTACTACGACAAGCTTTCCAAGCCCGACGCGCCGCGCTGGATGCTGGTCGACGTGCAGGTGCTGCGCAAGACGCGGGTGCTGGGGCTGCCCGAACTGCGCGCCGTGCCGGCGCTGGCCGACATGGTGGTGCTGCGCCGCGGCAACCGGCTGTCGATCACGCCGGTCGAGGCGGCGGAGTGGAAGCTGATCACCGAGAAAATGCTCGGCTAGGACGAACCACCCCCAGCCTTCGCGCACTGCGTGTCGCTTCGTTAACCCCCTCGAGGGGGCTGAGGGCCGCGGCTCCGAGCCTGCCTGCGCAGGCTTGG
>JAFECV010000356.1 GCA_018241985.1 Pseudomonadota bacterium
GTGAAGCGGATCTTCACCAGGCTCTTGCCGCTCTTGAAGCCGTATTTCCACGGCACGACCACGCGCACCGGCGCGCCGTCCTGGTTCGGCAGCACCTCGCCGTACAGGCCGAAGGCGAGCAGCGTGAGCGGATGCATCGCCTCGTCCATGCGCAGTCCCTCGACATAGGGCCAGTCGAGCACGCGCGAGCGGACGAACGGCATGGTCTTCGGATCGTCCAGCGTCACGTATTCGACGTACTTCGCGCTGCCGAGCGGGCGCACCGCCTTGATCAGCGCGGACAGCGAATAGCCGACCCAGGGAACCACCATCGACCAGGCCTCGACGCAGCGCAGCCGGTACACGCGGTCCTCCATCGGCGCCAGGCGCATCAGGTCTTCCAGCGTGTAGGTCGCGGGTTTTTCGACCAGGCCTTCGACCCGGACCGACCAGGGATGGGTCTTCAAGGTATGCGCGTACTCGGCCGGGTCGGATTTGCCGGTGCCGAACTCGTAGTAGTTGTTGTAATGGGTGATGTCTTCGTAGCTGGTGAGCTTCTCGACGGTGGTCGCGCCGGGCACCGACGAGGTTTGGCCGGCGAGCGGCGCGAGCTTGCCCGGACGCGTCCATTCGGCGCGCGCGTCGCGCAGCGTCCAGGCCGCGAGCGCGGTGCCGGCGACGCCGGTGGCCGCCATCTTGATCAGTTCGCGGCGGCTGCGGTAGGCCGCCCGCGGCGTGATCTCGCTGGGCAGCGGTGGGCTCTGGCCCTCGGAGCGTGATTCGATCGACATGTTGCCGTCCTTTCTGACTCGTTGGTCGTCGGACAGAACGGGTTCTTACAAAGTTCCGCTGACAACCGGAGTTTCACCCAAAGCCGACAGCTCAGGGGCGCCATGGAGCCAGCCGCTCCGCCGAATTGGATCGAACGCAATGGTTCGCGTCCGATGGCCGCGGAGCAGGCCGTTCCAGCGACCGCCGCGGAGCGGGCTCGGCCCGGCCGCCGGCGGTGCCCCCGTGAAGGGGGTTGGCGTAGCGACACGAAAAGTGCGCGAAGCCTGGGGGTGGGCCCTTACAAGCTCCCGTAGCTGTGCAGGCCACTCAGGAACATATTGACCCCGAGGAACGCGAAGGTCGTCACCGCCAGGCCCGACAGCGCCCACCAGGCGGCGACCGTGCCGCGCAATCCCTTCATCAGGCGCATGTGCAGCCAGGCCGCGTAGTTCAGCCAGACGATCAGCGCCCAGGTCTCCTTCGGGTCCCAGCTCCAGTAGCCGCCCCAGGCGTCGGCCGCCCACAGCGCGCCGAGGATGGTCGCGACGGTGAAGAACGCGAAGCCGATCGCGATCGACTTGTACATCACGTCGTCGAGCACCTCGGCGCTCGGCAGCCGCTCGGCGATGCGCTTGCGGCCGAGCAGGATGCCGCCGGTGATCAGCGCCGCGACCAGCGCATAGCCGATCCAGTAGCTGCCGCCGGCCTCGCCGACGCCGCGCTCGCGGAACGCGACCGGCAGGAAGCACAGCGCCATGCCGAACAGCCAGATCGGGGTCAGCCGATACCAGTGCGTCTCGCTTGCCTGGCGCTTGATCAGGTAGGCGAAGGCGATCATCGCCGACAGCGAGAACGAGCCGTAGCCGATGAAGTTCGCCGGCACGTGCAGCTTCATCCACCAGCTCTTGAGCGCCGGCACCAGCGGCTGGATCTCCTGCGCGCCGCGCACCACCGTGTACCACAGCAGGAAGCCGACCGCCGCGCTGACCACCAGCATCACGAACGCGCCCATCGCGCGGGTCTTGTACTGCGCCTCGTAATACAGGTAGAAGGTGGTGGTGAGCCACGAGAACAGCACGAACACCTCGTACAGATTGCTGATCGGGATATGGCCCACGTCGGGCCCGATCAGGTAGCTCTCGTACCAGCGCACCAGCGTGCCGGTGAGCGCCAGCGTGACCGCGACCCAGGCGATGCGCGAGCCGATCAGTTCCATCGTGCCGCTCTGGCTGGGGCCGACCAGGCCGAACCAGTAGAACGCCGTACTCATGAACATAAGCAGGCTCATCCACAGGATCGCCGACTGGCTGGAGAGGAAGTACTTGAGCCAGAACACCTGGTCGGCCCGCGCCAGGCTGCCCTGGCCGCCCTCCTGGTACGACCAGATCGCCAGCAGCGCCAGCGCCGCGGCGACCATCATCAGAATCCGCAGCGGCCGCCAGAACCAGCCGAGCCAGATCGCCGCCGGCATCGCGGCGAACAGGATGCCGCGCTCGTAGACGTCCATGTAGACGCCGTAGCGCGAGAACGCGATCGCGCCGCCGGCGAGCACCAGCGCGGCGAACAGCCAGTCGAGCCAGTTGCGCCGCGACAGGAAGCCCTCGTTCAGGCCCAGTGTCTCGATCCGGGTGGTGGTGGCGGTATTCATGGGGCGTCCTCAGTCTTTCGCACCGATCAGATTGTGCTTCAGTTGCTCGAATTCGCGTTCGCCGTCCAGCGTCTTGCGGTTCGTCGACAGCGCCATCGTCGCGTGCGCCTTGCCGTCCTGCGGCCGGATCCAGACCCAGACCCGGCGCTCGCGCACGTACAGCATCGAGAACACGCCCAGGATCAGCAGCACGCAGCCGAGGTAGACGATGTTCTTGCCCGGCGCGCGCGCGACCTGGAACACGCTGGCCTGCACCTGCTTGAAGTTCTTCAGCTCGAACGCCAGCGGCGCCGGATAGAACTGCGCGTCGGACAGCGCCAGCACCGCCTGCATCATGAACTTCTGCGTGTGCTCGCTCGTCGCGAGCGGCGGCAGGCCCGCCTGCTTGCGCGCGATCTGCTCGAGCTGGAACAGCGTGCCGTCGAGGATGCGCACCAGCACCTCGCCGGCGCGGGCGCGCTCGGCCTGCGGCACGTCGGCCTCGATGAAGTTCGAGATCGCCTGCAGGCCGCCGGTGCGCTTGCCGACGCTGTCGTTGGGCGCGGTAGACACACCGGCGAACAGCCCAAGCGCGCGCTCCGCCGACAGCGCCAGCTGCTGCGCCAGCGCCGGCTTGCCCGGCTCCACCGCTTCGGCCGCGTAGCGCTCGGCCGCCTGCCGGCGCAGCGCCGGATCGGCCAGCGCGGCGCGCAGCCGGATGAAGCCCTCCATGCCGCCCTGGTCGTCGGCGGGAATGCG
>JAFECV010000357.1 GCA_018241985.1 Pseudomonadota bacterium
GGTGCGCGCGGCGCTGCTGGCCGAATACCGCGAGCGGCTCGATGCGCGGATCGCCGCGCAGGGCATCAATCTGGGGCGACTGGCGCGCCAGCTCAAGGCGCTGCTCGCGACGCCGCAGAGCGACGGCTGGGACGGCGCGCAGGAAGACGGCCGCATCGACGGCCGCCGGATCGCGCAACTGATCGCGTCGCCGACCGAGCGCCGGCTGTTCCGCGCCGAGCGCATCGAACCGGTCGCGGACTGTCTGGTGAGCTTTCTGATCGACTGCTCGGGTTCGATGAAGGGGCAGATCGAGCCGGTCGCGATGCTCGTCGACGTGTTCGCCCGCGCGCTCGAGATCGCCGGCGTCCCGTGCGAAGTGCTCGGCTTCACCACCGGCGCGTGGAACGGCGGCCGCGCGCAGCGCGACTGGCTGCGCGCCGGCCGCCCGCGCCATCCGGGGCGGCTCAACGAGGTCTGTCACATGGTGTTCAAGGCGGCCGACACGCCGTGGCGCCGTGCGCGGCGCGGCATCGCCGCGCTGCTGAAGGCCGATCTGTTCCGGGAAGGCATCGATGGCGAGGCGATCGACTGGGCGGTCTCGCGCATGGAAGGCCGCGGCGAGCGGCGCCGCATCCTGCTGTCGGTGTCCGACGGCAGCCCGATGGACGCCGCGACGCACCTCGCGAACGACGAGCATTATCTCGATCACCATCTGCGCCAGGTGGTGCAGCGCCGCGAAGCCGGGAGCGGCGTCGAGATCCTCGGCGTCGGGATCGGGCTCGACCTGAGCCCGTACTACAGCCGCAGCCAGGTGCTCGACCTCGCAGGTTCGAGCGGCAACCAGTTGTGCCGTGAGCTGATCGAGCTGATAGCAGGACGCAGGCGGCGCTGAAGGTCCGCCGCCTTCAATCCAGCGTGAATCCGATCTTCAGTGAAACCTGCCAGTAGGCGACCTTGCCGTCCACCACGTGGCCGCGCGTCTCGGTGACGGAGAACCACTGGATGCCCCGCACCGTCTCATGTGCCTTCGCGATCGCCTTGTTGATGGCGTCCTCGATACCGACCCGGGACGAGCCCGTCAGTTCCAGCAGCTTGTAAACATGGTCGCTCATCGCCGCACTCCTCGGGGTTGAAGACAGAGTTTCCGAATCCGCTGCCCACTCTACGCCCCAACCCGGCCCGCTCGCAAGTGAACGGGCCCGCCGTTGCGCTGCGTTGCCCCTGCCTGCGGATCGCGCCCGGCGATCACCCTCACGCCGGCCCCTATCATTGCTGCGGTTCCCGTCTCCATCGCCGGCCATGCCCCTTGCCCAGACCCCGCAGCGCCTGCGCAGTGCAGCGCACAAAGCGATCCCGGTGGTCGGCACCATGCTGCTGGCCGTCGGCGCGCTCGCGCTGCTGTCGAAGGCGATCCCGGTCGATCTGGAATCGTTCGTGCTCGCGGCGCTGCTTCCGCTGGTGATCGCCCGCCTGCCGCGTGCACGCAGCGCGGCGGACCAGGCGCGCGACTGCGGCGTCGTCATGGGCACCGCCGTCGTCGCGGTCGAATTGCCGGCGCTGATCGCTGCGCAACCCCTGCTCGGCACCGCCGCGCTGATCGGTTGCGCGGTCGGGTCCAAGTGGCTGCGGGGACGCAGCCGGGCGCTGGGCATCGCCGCGGTCGGCGCCGGGCTCGCGGTGCGCCTCGCATTGATCTCGCTGGTCGCGCCGGGCGACGACCACATCGCGCAGCGCGCACTGCTGGCCATCGGGCTGGTCGCGCTGGTCTACCTCTGCTGGGCCGGGTTGAATCGCCTGCGCGGACGTTCTCTGCCGCCGCGCGCCGCCACCACGGCCGTCTCGGCGCAGCGTGCCGCCCGGACCGCGCAGCGCCGCAGCGCCACGCTGCAGATGCTGCTGGCGTTCTCGGCCTCGTGCCTGTTCGGCCGCTGGCTGTTCGCCGCGCACTGGAACTGGGCGGCGCTGTCGACCTTTCTGGTGCTGACCGGTCCACTGAACCGCGCCGAGGTCCTGAACAAGGGCCTGCATCGACTGGTCGGCGCCGCCGCCGGCACGGTGGCGGCCGCCGCGCTCGCCGGGCCGTTCGGCGCCGGCAGCCGATCGACGCTGCTCGCGCTGCTCGTCGTCGTGGTGGTTTCGATCGGACTGCGATCGATTGCGTACGCCGGATGGGTGGCCGGCATCACGGCCGCGCTTTCGCTGCTGTACAGCTATGAAGGGCAGGACGCGGGCGCGCTGCTGGGCATCCGCCTGATGGCGCTGGCGGCCGGGGCGCTGCTCGCGATCGGCGCCGGCTGGTTCGTGTCGCCGGTACACCCCAGCCGCGAGCCCGATGCGGGTTGACAGACGCGCAGCAGCAAGCCCGGGCCGGCCCTGCACCGATTCCAGGCCGTCGCCGGAAGACTGCGGCCTCGGCGCCCGCTGCGGCGCCGTGACGCTTTCCACGCACGGTCGGATTTGACGCGAGGCCGGGCGCATCGGCCGGTTTTCATGCCTGAGGATTTCTGGTTCAATGGAACCGGTTCCGATCGACATATTCAAATGGCATGAGCCATTGGGAGATTGATATGCGACTCGATCTATTCCATCCCCGCCCGGAGGCGCATGTGCGCAAGGCCCAGGAGTATCTGGAAGAAGCCTTGATGGCCCGCATCGAGCACGAAGCCGCGGCCGAGCACCACGCCGCGCTCGCCGCCATGTATGCGCAGCGGATCGCCCGATTGAAGCAGCAGATCGCGGATTCGCTGATGCCCTACGGCGCCGCGCCCGCGCCGAACGAACCGGCGGTGCTGGCCGAGCCCGTCAAGCGACCGGTGGAGCCGGTGGTGTCGCTGCCGCGCATCCAGCGCGCCAGCGACGGCGGCTGAGCGGCAGCACTCCTATTCGCTGCGCCGCCGCAGCTCCTGCGTGCGGGCGTCCGGCGGGGGTGCCCGGTCCGTCGGCGACCCTCTCGGCAAAGACGTAGACTGTGCCGCACGGGCCCGCCAGCGGCCCGATGCCGCCCCGAGGAGACACGATGAACTCGATGCCGAGAAGCCAGACCCTGGCCGACCTGCTGCGCCGCACCGCGCGCCGCGTGCCCGACAAGACCGCCGTCATCTGCGGCGAGACGCGCTGGACCTACGCCGAGTTCAACGACGTGGTCG
>JAFECV010000358.1 GCA_018241985.1 Pseudomonadota bacterium
GCTATAGCCTAGACCGGACGCTGTATTCCAGCTACAAAATTCATAGTCATCGCGCGTCCCCTCGCGCGCCTTCCCCCAAGCCAACCCTTCCCGCAAACAGCGGTTTCGTGCTAGCCTGCTCCGCCACTTTGGCAAATCTGCTTCAACCAACCGGAGACAGTTTCATGGGCTTTATGTTGAAAGAGCACGACATCTACGTTGGCACCCTGCAGGACCAACTCAACCTGCGCTTCGCGCCGGCTATGGGCGGCAAGGAGACCTTTGGCGGGCTCGACGAAATGGTGGCGCTGCAGAAGGAGTTCGAGATCTTCAAGGTCGGCCGGCGCTTTCGCACCAGCATCGCGGCACTCAACCTGCTCGGCGGCGCGGCCAACCCCGAGACCAAGAGCCGCTTTTACGACTACCTGGCCACGCTGCGCGGGGTGCGGTCCAGCACTCCCGGCCA
This sequence comes from Pseudomonadota bacterium, assembly GCA_018241985.1. Taxonomy (GTDB): domain Bacteria; phylum Pseudomonadota; class Gammaproteobacteria; order Burkholderiales; family Burkholderiaceae_C; genus Rhodoferax_A. The sequence goes on from JAFECV010000358.1 coordinate 446, forward strand.
GAGCGGCGACGCGGCCATCGTGAAGGCGCTCGTGCGCAACCTGTCAGCCGAAAAACCGCTGCCCGTGTATTTCGCGCTGCACGACATGCGGGCTTCGAAGGACAGCAATCGGGTCATCGTCACCGAGCGCGCGCGCCCGCTGTTCTACATGGACCAGGACTACCTCGTCATCTCGCTGCCGCTGGGGCTGGCCTCGGCGGCAGCGGCCGAGCCTGCGCAACGCCACGCTGGTACTGCGCCCAGCACCGCGTATCTGCCGCAGGGCGCCCTGCTGAACTGAAGACCATCGGGCTTCTGGCCTGCGCGCCCCTGCGGGGGCGCGCATCAATTTACGAACCAATTCAACCAACGAGAGAGAGTGTGCTTATGGGCATGCGTTTAAAAGAGCACGACATCTACGTCGGCAGCCTGCAGGAGCAACTGAATCTGCGCTTCGCACCGCCGATGGGTAGCAAGGAGGCGTTCGGCGGGCTCGACGAAATGGTCGCGCTGCAGAAGGAGTTCGAGGTGTTCAAGGAGGGGCGGCGCTTTCATACCAGCATTTCGGTGCTGGGCCTGGCGGGCGCGGCTAGCCACGCGACCAAGAACCGCTTCCACGATTACCTGGCCAGCCTGCGCGGGATGAAGTCCAACATCCCCGGCCAGAGCGGCGACGTGGCGATCGTCAAGGCCCTGGTGCGCAACCTCGCTGCGAAGAAGCCGCTGCCGGTGTACTTCGAACTGCACGACATGAACGCGACCAAGGACGGCAAGCGCGTGATCGTCACGGAGCGCGCCCGCCCGCTGTTCTACATGGACCAGGACTACCTGGTGATCTCGCTGCCGCTGGCGCTGGCCGTCAAGGCCAAGTAGCCGGAGTTCGGGCTGCGACCCGATGGCGGCGCAGTCCGCACCCGGAACTGCATCCCGCGGCCTGGACGCAGTCCACGCCGCGATCGCGCGCTATTACACAGCCACGCTGCGGGCCCACGGCGCGACGCCGAACGGCGTCGACTGGGCCAACCGGCCGACCCAGGAACTGCGCTTCGTGCAGCTTCTGAAAATCTGCGACTTCACCGCGCCGTTCTCGCTCGACGACCTGGGCTGCGGCTACGGCGCGCTGCTGGGGTACCTGGCCTGGCGCCACCCGGGAACGCAAGTGAACTACCTCGGCGTGGACCTATCTGCCGAGATGATCGCAGCGGCGCGACGTCGCTGGCGCAGCCGCCGCAACGCCGCCTTCACGGTCGGCCACGCGAGCCCGCGCCGCGCCGACTACTCGGTCGCCAGCGGCATCTTCAACGTCAGGATGGACGTGCCGGCCGCACGCTGGCGCCGCTTCGTCGCCGCCACGCTCGATGCGATGCACGCCGGCAGCCGGCACGGCTTCGCGGTGAACTTCATCGCGCCGCTGCCGCGCGGCGCGACCGGCAGCGCCGGCCTCTACCGCACGCCGCCGGGCACGTGGCGCCGCTACTGCGAACAGCGCCTGGGCGCCCGGGTGGAAGTCGTCAAAGGCTACGGCCTGCGCGAATACACGCTGCTGGTGCGCCGCAACTGAAAGCCCTTGCGAGGGCAGCGCCACGCGCTGCAACCGTTCAAGCCGACGGCGTGAGCAGCGCCCTGCCGCGGCGCAAGGCGTCTTCGCAGATCACCGCGCCGGTCTCGGCGATCAGTTGCTCGGCGCGCACGAACAGTTGCTGCGCGAGCCGCGCGCCATCACCGCCTTCCCGCGCCCGGACCGAGCCCCAGACGATCAGGCCACGACATTCGGAAATGCGGTGGCCGCGCTGCCGCGCTAGATCGATCGTCTGCTTAGCCGTGCCCAATGCGTTGCGGAGGTCACCCGCGAACACATGGCACTCGGCGGTCCAGGCAAGCAGTTCGTCTTCCATTTCGACCGCGACACGCATAGTCCGGATCAACTCCAGCGCGTCTGAAAGGCCGCGGTTGGCTCTCGCGAGATCGTGCACCAACAACGCAACGATGCTGTCGGCCCACCTCATCAGCACCTTGGAATAAGGATTCGAACCAGTCTGCGCCACCTGAGCGCCCGCCTGCGCGTAATGCTCGGCCTGCGCTGTGTTACTTCGCCACCAAGCGACCTCAATGCCATAGTGACGCGCCAGTTGGCCGAGGATCGGATCTTCACCTGCCGCGCCTATCTCATCCATGCGACGCAGACAATCCTCCGCCTCGTCCAGCCGCAGCATCCGAATCAACACTCGCGTGCGAAGGCTCAGCAACCAGCGTTCCGGGTCAAACCCCAGCACTGCTCGGTCCGCAGCATCGACCGACGCAATGCCAACCGATGCCCAATCGCTCGCGGCCAGAGCTTCGCGCAACAGGCCCGCCCACAAATAGGCCTGACTCAACGCGACTTGAAGCAAGGCTTCGCGCCCTTGATTGATGGCACCAAGTTCGATCGCACGACGCACTGCCTTCACATACTCGTCGGCCGAGCCGCCGTTGCCGTGCAGCACCCGCCCTTGCGTGACCAGCAGCAGTTGCACCCGGCCGCGGTCGGCTTCGCCCGCGAACGACACGGTCTCGTCGACGAGCTGGTTCAGTTCCTCGGTCGCCAGCCCCTCGCGCCAGCCGAGCTGCAGCAGCCCGCCGCCGATCTGCACGCGCAGGCGGTCGGTGGCCGGCGCGCGCGGCTCGTGCCGCAGCAGCTCGCGCGCATGGCGCCA
>JAFECV010000359.1 GCA_018241985.1 Pseudomonadota bacterium
AGCTTCGCGAGGTCCTCGATGCGCGTGTCACCGCGAGGATGCTCGTCGCGGCTGACCATGGTCACCGCGCCCTTCTTGCCGGCCACGGCGACCGGCAGCAGTTCTTCATCGTAGAAGCCGGCGGCGGCAGCGCGTGCGTACGCTTGCTGCGAGCGTGCGGCGAAGCGGTCCGACTCCTCCCGTCCGATCTGCAGTTCGCGGGCGATGTTGTCGGCTGTCTGCGGCATGGTGTCGGTGCCGTGTCGCTTCTCGATCTCGGGGTTCACGAAGCGAGCGCCGATGGCCTCGAAGATCCTGGCGTCCCGCCCGAACGGGGCTTCACTCTTGCCGATCACGTAGGGGGCGCGCGTCATGCTCTCCACGCCGCCAGCGATGAAAAGGGAGCCCTGGCCCAGTGCGGCCGACTGCGCGGCGGAGAAGACGGCAGTCAGGCCGCTGCCACACAGTCGGTTCATGGTGGCGGCGGCGGTGGTCACCGGCAGCTTGGAGATCAGCGTCGCGTGGCGGGCCACGTTGCGGGAATCTTCGCCTGACTGGCTGCTGCAGCCGGCGACGACTTCCTCGAACGCATCCGGGGCGAAGGGCGCACGATCGACCAGTGCGTCGATGCAGGCGGCCAGCATGTTGTCGGGGCGCACCAGCGCAAGGCTGCCGGCCCGGCGGCCGAAGGGCGTGCGGATCCCGTCGTAGAAGTAAGCGTCCATGGAATTCCTGCGTACAAGATGCAATTGCAGGAATTAGATCATCGCGCTGCCGCCCGAACGCTGGTCGCAGGCCCGCTTCGGCTATTCAACACATATGTGCCGCCTGCCTTGCAGGAGGCGGCGCGCGACGCGGCCGAGGGGCTCGGCGCTGACCGGGCACTCCCGTGGCGTCGGGCCCACTTCGGCTTCTGCCCGCCCGCCCGCCCGCCGCGATCCTGAAGATGTTCGGGTTGCCGAAGCCGTGGTCCTTGGTTGCCGTGAACTTGTGCACGCGCCGTCCGGCCTGCTCGCGCACCAGCTCGAAGTCGTAGAAACCGACCACGTCGAAGCGGTTGCTGACGCGGTCGTTGTGCAGCACGTGCATGGCGAGAAACGAGCAGGTGGCCAGGGCCGTGTCGACATCGACCGCGCGCGGGCGGCAGGCCCGTTCGCAAAGCATCACGGTTGTGCTTTTGCGCGGCCTCCTGCGCCGGCGCGACCGTCCGGGCTTACCCTAGCGCCCCATGAGACCTTCCGGCATCTCCGACGCTGAATGGCAGACCCGCCTGGACCTGGCAGCCTGCTACCGCCTGATCGCCCATTACCGAATGACCGACCTCATCTACACGCACGTGTCGGCGCGGATTCCGGGTGAGCACGAGGCCATCCTGATCAACCCCTACGGGCTGATGTTTCACGAGATCCGCGCGAGCGATCTGCTGCGGGTGGACCTGTTCGGCAACCCCGTGCAGGAGACCAACGCGCCGATCAACCGCGCCGGCTTCTTCATTCACAGCGCGGTGCACGAGGCACGGCCCGACCTGGCTTGCGTGATCCACACCCACACGACGGCCGGCATTGCGGTGTCGGCGCAGCAGGCCGGGTTGCTGATGCTCAGCCAGCATGCGGTGCGCTTTCATGACTGCCTGTCGTACCACGCCTACCTCGGCATCGCCGATGACGACGCCGAGCGCAAGCGCCTGGCGCACGACCTGGGCGACAACCTGGTCATGCTGCTGCGCAACCACGGCATCCTGGCCTGCGGCCGCAGCATCCCCGAGGCCTTCATCGAGATGCACTACCTGGAGCGCGCCTGCCAGGCGCAGGTGGCGGCGATGGCCGGGGGCACGCCGCTGCACGTCCTGTCGGACGAAGTCGCGGCGGAGACCGTCCGCGGCTTCGATCTGGTGCGCAAGCGCCGCATGACGCCTGATGGTCGCACTTTCACTCTGGAGTGGGCGGCGCTCACGCGCATGCTGGACCAGGCCGACGCGTCGTGGCGCGATTGATCCTGCTCGAATGACTGCTTCCTCCCTTCACCTGGAACTGCCCGCGCTCCCTGGCGAGCTGGCGGGCCTGCGCCAGCAGGTGCGGCGCTTCGTCGCCGCCGAACGTGCCGCCGGCACGCTGCCCTATCCCGACAAGGTCGGCCTGGGCTTCTCGCCCGAGATCAGCAAGCGCATCGCCGCGCAGGGCTGGATCGGCATGACCTGGCCGAAGAAGTACGGTGGCGGCGAGCGCAGCGCGCTCGAGCGCTACGTGGTCACCGAGGAACTGCTGGCCGCCGGCGTGCCGGTGGGCGCGCACTGGATCACGGACCGTCAGAGCGGCCCGGTGCTGCTGAAGTTCGGCACCGAGGCCCAGCGGCAGGAGTGGCTGCCCAGGATCGTGCGGGCCGAAGTAGCCTTCTGCATCGGCATGAGCGAGCCGGATTCCGGCTCCGACCTGGCTTCGCTGCGCACCAGCGGCAAGCGCGTCGAAGGCGGCTGGCGCGTCAACGGCACCAAGCTGTGGACCACCAATGCGCACCGCGTGCACTGCATGATCGCGCTGATCCGCACCGCCCCCGCCGAGGAGAAGAACCGGCAGGCCGGGCTCACCCAGGTGCTGATCCCGCTGGACTCGCCAGGCGTGACCGTACGCCCGATCAAGAGCATGGTGGGCCTGGAGGACTTCAACGAAGTTGTTTTCGAAGACGTGTTCGTGCCGGACGGCAACGTGGTCGGCGCACCCGGCAACGGCTGGAACCAGGTGAGCGCGGAGCTCGCCTACGAGCGCAGCGGACCGGAGCGCTGGCTCAGTTCCTTCCGCTTGCTGGCGGAACTCGTCGAGGCCCTGGGGCCCGAGCCTTCCGATGCGGCGCAGGTGGAGATCGGGCGCCTGTTCGGCCAGTTGATGGCCGTGCGGCAGATCTCGCTGTCGATCGCCAGCATGCTGGAAGCCGGCAAGACGCCCAACCTGGAAGCCTCGATCGCCAAGGACATCGGCACCCGGCTGGAGCAGGAGATCGTGCGCACCGTGCGCAACATCGTGCAGCAGGAAGACCTGTTCGCCGGCGCCGACCTGCCGGCACTGCGCGCGCTGCTGGCGAGCGCCCAGCGCTATGCGCCGGCATTCACCATCCGTGGCGGCACCGGCGAGATCCTGC
>JAFECV010000035.1 GCA_018241985.1 Pseudomonadota bacterium
CGTCGCGCACCTGCAGCCGGGACGGAAAGGCCGCCAGATCCCGCAGCGCGCCCGCCAGATCCCAGCCGACCAGCGCGCGCGTGACGTTGGGGCCGAGCTGGATGCCGGCGCCGACCTCGCTGAACACCGGCGCGCGCTCGAACAGCCGCACCTCCCAGCCGCCGCGCACGCAGGCCAACGCCGCGGCGAGCCCGCCGATGCCGCCGCCCGCGATCAAGGCCTGCCGGATCATCGGGCGGAGGCGGCGCGGGTCACTCGGTCAGCAGCTGGCGCAGCACGTACGGCAGGATGCCGCCGCTGCGGTAGTAGTCGACCTCGATCGGCGTGTCGATGCGAAGCGTGAGCGCGACCTCGGTCTGGCTGCCGTCGCTGCGCCGGATGCGCAGTCTGGCCTCGCTCTGCGGACGCAGCTCGGGGTCGGGGATCAGGTCGATCAGCTCGTTGCCGGTCAGGCCGAGCGACTGCCAGGAGTCGCTGCCCTTGAACTGCAGCGGCAGCACGCCCATGCCGATCAGGTTGCTGCGGTGGATGCGCTCGAAGCTCTTCGCGACCACCGCCTGGATGCCGAGCAGCTGCGTGCCCTTCGCGGCCCAGTCGCGGCTCGAGCCGTTGCCGTACTCCTCGCCGGCGAACACCACGGTCGAGATGCCGGCCGCCTGGTATTTCACCGCCGCGTCGTAGATGAAGGTCTTCTCGCCGCTCGGCTGGTACAGCGTCACGCCGCCCTCCTCGCGCGAACCGTCGGGGCCGGGTGGAATCATCAGGTTCTTGATGCGCACGTTCGCGAAGGTGCCGCGCATCATCACGTCGTGGTTGCCGCGGCGCGAGCCGTAGCTGTTGAAGTCCACCTTGCTCACGCCGTTCTCGACCAGCCAGCGGCCCGCCGGCCCGCGCTCGGCGATCGATCCGGCCGGCGAAATGTGGTCGGTCGTGATCGAATCGCCGAACAGCGCCATGATTCTTGCGCCATTGATCGTCACAGCGCCCGTCTTGTCCGTCTTCGATGCTGCTTTTTCGATAGCAAACCCGTCGAAGTACGGCGGCTCGGCGATGTAGGTGCTGTGCGGCCAGTCGTAGACCTCGCCGGACACGCCCTCGATCTCTTCCCACAGCTTGCCCGGCTCGGTCGCGATGCGTTCGTAGTTGGCGCGGAACGCGGGGCCGTTCATCGCGTGCATCATCAGCGCGCCGATCTCCTCGGTCGTCGGCCAGATGTCGCCCAGGTAGACGTCGCGGCCGCCGGTGCCCTTGCCGACCGGCTCGGTCATCAGGTCGCGCAGCATCGTCCCGGCGATCGCGTACGCGACCACCAGCGGCGGGCTCATCAGGAAATTGGCCTTGATGTTCGGGTGGATCCGCGCCTCGAAATTGCGGTTGCCCGACAGCACCGCGGCGCACACCAGGTCGTGCTGGTTGATCGCGTCGTTGAGCTGCGACGCCAGATCGCCCGAGTTGCCGATGCAGGTCGTGCAGCCGTAGCCGACCAGCGAGAAGCCGAGCTTCTCGAGGTACGGCGTCAGCCCGGTTTCGTTCAGGTACTTGGTGACGATGCGCGAGCCCGGTGCGAGCGAGGTCTTGACGTGCGGCTGCACCGAAAGACCCGCCTCGACCGCCTTCTTCGCGAGCAGGCCGGCCGCCAGCAGCACGCTCGGGTTCGAGGTGTTGGTGCAGCTGGTGATCGCGGCAATCAGCACGTCGCCATTGCCCACCGAGACTTCGGGGCCGCAGTCGCATTCCGCGCCGCTCGCGGCGAGCGCCGGCTTATTCAGCACCATCTCGGCCATGTCGCGCTCGGCCCCCATCTTCAGCGGCGGCGCGGCGGGCGCGCCGTTGTCGCCGGCCGCCGATGCGGTGCGCAGCGGATAGCGCTTGCCCATCAGATCCGGCTTCTGGTTGAAGCCGCCTTCGGCATTCGGCTTGGAGAACAGCGAGGTGAACTGCCCCTTGACCTTGCCGATCTCGATGCGGTCCTGCGGCCGCCGCGGTCCGGCGAGGCTGGGCGTGACGTCGCCCAGGTCGAGCCGGATCACCTTGGTGTAGTCGATCTCGCCCGCCTTGGGCATGCCGAACAGCCCCTGCGCCTTGAAGTAGGACTCGAACGCGTCGATCTCGGCCTTGGTGCGGCCGGTGCCGACGAAGTACTCGAGCGTCTTCTCGTCGACCGGGAAGATGCTGAGCGTCGCGCCGTTCTCCGGCGACATGTTGCCTAAAGTGGCGCGATCGGGCACGGACAGCGTGCGCGCGCCCTCGCCGAAGAACTCGACGAACTTGCCGACCACCTTGTGCTGGCGCAGCAGCTGCGTCACGGTCAGCACCAGGTCGGTCGCGGTCACGCCCTCGCGCAGCCGGCCGGTGAGCTCGAGCCCGACCACGTCGGGGGTCAGGAAGTAGACCGGCTGGCCCAGCATCGCGGCTTCGGCCTCGATGCCGCCGACGCCCCAGCCGACCACGCCGATGCCGTTGATCATCGTGGTGTGGCTGTCGGTGCCGACCAGCGTGTCGGGATAGTAGACGCCGTCGCTGCTCCGGTGCACGCCGCGCCCGAGGAACTCGAGATTGACCTGGTGGCAGATGCCGAAGCCCGGCGGCACGACACGGAAGGTGTCGAACGCCTGCATGCCCCACTTCATGAACTGGTAGCGCTCGTGGTTGCGCTTGAACTCGAGCTGCATGTTCAGGTTGAACGCATCCTTCGTGCCGTAGTAGTCGACCATCACCGAGTGGTCGACCACCAGATCGACCGGCACCAGCGGCTCGATCTTCTTCGGGTCCTTACCCAGTTGCGCGGCGGTCGATCGCATCGCCGCCAGGTCGACCAGCAGCGGCACGCCGGTGAAGTCCTGCAGCAGCACGCGCGAGACCACGAACGGAATCTCGTCGATGCGGTCCTCGTTCGGCCCCCAGTTGGCCAGCTGGGCCACGTGCTCGGGCGTGATCTTGCGCCCGTCGCAGTTGCGCAGCACCGATTCCAGCACGATGCGCAGCGACATCGGCATGCGGTTCACGTTCGGAAACTTCTTGGCCAGCGCCGGCAGCGAATAGAACTCGCCGGTCTTTCCCGAGGCGAGCTTGAACGACTTGCGCATGGAGGCGAAGGGATGTGCGTTATTGGTTTTTGGCATTGATATCTCCTTGGGACTGTGTGAGTTTGCAAGCGCTATTCTGGCAGCCTCGGCCGGCCCTGAAACCCGTTGCGACCGATAACCTTGTCAGCCATGGCACCGGCGCCGGCAACCAGCGAAATATTGAGAATTTTTGAAGAAATAGCCCGAAAGCGAAGGATTCACCTCCGCTTGTAGCTATTTATTTCGTAGCACCCGACGCGCCGGCGGTCGACGTGGCCGGACCGAACAACCCTGGGCCGGGGTGCTCCTTCATCCGTTCCGCGACCGTTGCCTGCTGCGGATTGTGGCAGTCGTCGGCCAGGCGCTGGCCGAGCTTCTCGTTGAGCAGCATCGACTTGCCCGGCAGTTGCAGCCAGACCGCGCCGCTCTTCGGGTCTTCGAGACGGACCGCGCCGGTCTGGGTCGGCACCGGCGACAGGTGATAGCGCGCCTTCTTGAACTGCAGGTCGAAGCGGCCGGGTGACTGCGGATCGGGGGTCATCGTCACCGACTCGCCCAGTTCGCACGGGAGCTTGCCGGTGTACACATGCTCCGCGATCGCGAGTTCGGCCGGCGTGAGCGCGGCCTCGGCCGCCTCGACCCCGGCAGCCGCGTTGACCGCGGCGCTCTTCAGGTTCTGCCTGCGCGTGCTCTCGGATTCCTTCTTCGCGACATGCCGGACCGGGCGCTTGGTTTCGTGCCGGGTCACGTGCTTGGTTTCGTGCTTCGCTTCAGGCTTGGCCTTGGGCTTCGCGGCGGACTCTTTCGCAGGCGCGGCTGCGGTCGTCGCGGGCGTCGTGCCTGCGCTCGGGCTCTGCTGGGCCAGCACGAGCGCGGGGGTCGCGAGAGCCAGTGCGGCAAGGATTGCTTTCATCGGATCATCTCCAGTCAGCGGGACGGTGGGTCAGGAAAGGAAATAGGAACGAACGGTGTCGGGCAACGGCCGGCCGGTCTGGTGCGCCCGCTCGAGCAGTTGCCAGAAGTAGCGGTAGCTGGCGCGATCATGCAGCACGCCGCCGAACGAGATCGGCGCCCAGTCGGCGGCGGCAGCGGCCGCGATGATGCCGGCGGCTTGTTCGATCTCGGCCTCGTCCGGCGCAAACGCCTGCAGGATAGGCCGGATCTGGGCCGGATGGATGCTCCACATGCGCATATAGCCGAATTCGCGCGCCGCGCGCCGCGCCGCTTCTGCGAGCGCCTGCACGTCGCTGAATTCGGTCACCACGCAGTGCGACGGCACCTTGCCCCAGGCATGGCAGGCCGATGCGATCTCGAGCTTGGCGCGCACCACCAGCGGGTGCGAGAACTGGCCCTGCACGCCCATGCCGTCGACAGGGATGGCGCCGCCGTGACTCGACACGAAGTCCATCAGGCCGAAGCTCAGCGACTGCACCCGCGGATGCGCGGCGATCTCGAACGCGCGATGCACCGCCGCCGGCGACTCGATCAGTACCTGCAGCGGCAGCGGCGCGGCGCCCGCCGCCAGCAACGCGCGTTCGGCGCGCGTGACGTCGCAGGCCGATTCGACCTTCGGCACCATGATGTGTGCCAGGCGGTGCCCCGCCTTGCCGGCGATGGTGGCCATGTCGGCCTCGAACGCCGGATGGTCGACCGGGTGCACCCGCACCGCGACGCGCGCGCCCGGCGGCGCGGCCAGCGCGAGCTCGGTCACCAGCGCCGCATGCTCGGCTTCGCCGCCGACCGGCGCACCGTCTTCGCAGTCGAGCGTGACGTCGAACACGCAGGCCCCGAACTCCTCGGTCATCTCGGCCTGCAGTTGCAGGCTCTTCTTCATCCGCGCCTCGACCCCGCTGTAGTGGTCGCACACCGGCAGCCGCGCGCCGCCGCCCTGCGCGCCCAGCAGCACCGTACGCGGATCGACAACAGCGTTCATTTTGATTTGCATGCGACGATGAACAGACGCGGATAGGCAAGCAGGCGCCGGCCGTCCGCGCGCGGCGGATAGGCGGCGGCAATGCGCGCCCCGTATTCGGCCAGATAGCTCGCCGCGAGCGCAGGCGGCAGCGGATCGACGAACGGCCGCAGGCCCGTGCCCTGCACCCATTCGACGATGGCATGAGCCGAGTCCATCACGTGATGGTAGGTCGTGTGCCAGAGATCGACGCTGGCCGCCTGGCGCGCGAGCAGGTCGTAGTAGCCCGCCGCGCCGAGCAGTTCGGCCCGGGCGCGCGCAGCATCGGCCAGATACTCGCGCCAGGCCGGCTCGCCGGCGAGTTCGCGCATCAGCCTGTGCGTGGGTTCTTGCTGGTTGTCGGGCATCTGGATCGCGAGCACCCCGCCCGGCGCCAGCAGATCGAACAAGCGCGGCACCAGGGTTTCGTGCGCCGGCACCCATTGCAGCGCGGCGTTCGCGTAGATCAGGTCGGGCGGCCGCGCCGGCACCCAGGCGGCGATGTCGCCGTGGACGAAAGCCACCTGCGGCAGCCGCTTGCGCGCGCTGGCAAGCATCGCCTCGGAATTGTCGACGCCAAGCAGCTCGGCGTCGGGAAAGCGCTGCCGCAGCAGTTCGGTGGAATTGCCCGGGCCGCAGCCCAGGTCCACCACCCGCGCCGGAGAAATCAGCGGAACCCGCGCCAGCAGCTCGTGCGCCGGACGCGTGCGCTGGTCCTCGTAGCGACGGTACAGCGCGGGGTTCCAGTCCGCCATCGGGACAAAAGCTACAGCAGGTGCGCGACGCCGGCCTGCTCGTCCAGCAGCTCCTTCAGCGTCTTGTCGATGCGCTCCTTGCTGAAAGCGTCGATCTCCAACCCTTCGATCCGTTTGTACTCGCCGCCGGAACAGGTCACCGGGACGCCGAACATCAAGTCCTTGGGCACGCCGTACGACCCGTCCGAAGGGATGCCCATCGTCACCCACGCCCCGTTCGTGCCGAGCGCCCAGTCGCGCATGTGGTCGATCGCTGCGTTCGCGGCGGAGGCGGCCGACGACAGGCCGCGCGCGTCGATGATCGCCGCGCCGCGCTTGCCGACCGTCGGCAGGAACACGTTGGCGTTCCATTCCTGGTCGTTGATCAGCGTCTTCACGCTCTTGCCGCCTGCAGTCGCGAAGCGGTAGTCGGCGTACATCGTCGGCGAGTGGTTGCCCCAGACGCACATCTTCTCGATGTCGGTCACCTGCTTGCCGATCTTCGCGGCGACCTGGCTCAGCGCGCGGTTGTGGTCCAGCCGCATCATCGAGGTGAAGTTGCGACTCGGCAGGTCGGGCGCGGACTTCATCGCGATATAGGCGTTGGTGTTCGCCGGATTGCCGACCACCAGCACGCGGACGTTGCGGCTGGCGACCTCGTTCAGCGCGCGCCCCTGCACGATGAAGATCTGGCCGTTGACCGACAGCAGTTCGGCGCGCTCCATGCCGGCCTTGCGCGGCATCGAGCCGACCAGCAGCGCGTAATCGGTGTCCTTGAACGCGGTCTTCGGGTCGCTGTGCCCTTCCATGCCGGCGAGCAGCGGAAACGCGCAGTCCTCGAGTTCCATCATCACGCCCTTGAGCGCCTTCTGCGGCCCGTCCGCCGGCACTTCCAGCAGTTGCAGGATCACCGGTTGGTCCTTGCCCAGCATCTCGCCGGACGCGATGCGAAACAGCAGGGCGTAGCCGATCTGGCCGGCGGCGCCGGTGACGGCGACACGAACGGGTTTCTTGCTCATCAGGAACTCCAGGAAGAAGGGTGATTGGGCGAGAGCGGTCGCGTCCCGCACTCTCGGCATCGTCGGCATTGCCGGTCCGAACCGACGAGTTTACCGGGGAAAACTCGAGCCGGTCAATTTGTCTTATGTCTTATATAAGATATGATTTCGTCTGCTTACGCTTCTGCTTTCTCGAGCCCGTTCTCGCACGCCATGCCACCGCCGTCCAACGACCCCGAACTGCCCGTCGAAGCGCCGGGCAGCGGCGCGCTGGCCGCGAGCGGCCCGGCGTTCAGCCCGCTGTACCAGCAGATCAAGGGCCTGATCCTGCAAAGCCTGCAGGCGCGCGAATGGAAGCCCGGCAGCGCGATCCCGAGCGAGATGGATCTGGCCGCGCGCTATCGCGTCAGCCAGGGCACGGTGCGCAAGGCGATCGACGAGCTGGCCGCCGACAACCTGGTGGTGCGGCGCCAGGGCAAGGGCACCTTCGTCGCGACGCATGCAGAGCAGCATGTCCAGTACCGGTTCCTGAAGCTGACGCCCGACAACGGCGACAGGGCCAGCGAGGGCCCGGCCGAACGCCGCATCGTCGACTGCCGGCGCCAGCGTGCCGGCGCCGATGTCGCTCGTGCCCTGGGACTGCGCGCGGGCGATGCCGTGCTGCAGGTGCGCCGCGTGCTGGCCTTCGTCGGCGTGCCGACCATTCTCGAAGACCTCTGGCTGCCCGCCGGCCCGTTCAAGGGCCTGACCGCCGAACGGCTGGCGGAATACCACGGCACCATGTACGCGCTGTTCGAGGTCGAATTCGGCGTGCGCATGGTGCGCGCCGAAGAGCGCATCCGCGCGGTCGCTGCCGACGCTGCGCAGGGCGCGCTGCTCGGCGTCACCGCCGGCACGCCGCTGCTCAGCGTCGAACGGATCGCGCACACCTACAACGATGTGCCGATGGAACTGCGCCGCGGGCTGTACCGCACCGACACGCATCACTATCGCAACGAGCTCAGTTGAGCCCTGACCGGGGGGCGAATTCGCTTCGCGCCAGGGGTGCGCGGCAGCCATGCGCGCGGCGCTGTCGATGACGCAGCAGGGCATGCAATAGAATTTCCGCTTCGAGTCGTTGCACAATGACAAGATAGTTACATCGCAGGAGAGAGCACGCTCATGTCCGCACCAGCCACGCCAGCAAAGCCTCAGCGGCCCGAATACCGGAACATCAACGCGTTCAAGGACCTCACGACCTACCGCATGCCGCTGGCCGCGCTGGTGTCGATCCTGCACCGGGTCAGCGGATTGATCATGTTCCTGCTGCTGCCGTTCATCATCTGGATGTTCGACACCTCGGTCTCGTCGGAGTTTTCGTTCGGCCGCTTCAAGTCGGTGTTCAACGACGGCGCGGGCTGGCTGCCCGGCTGGCTCATCAAGCTGGTCATGCTGCTGCTGCTCTGGTCCTTCCTGCACCACTTCTTCGCCGGTCTGCGGCATCTCTGGTCCGACGTGGACCACGGCGCGCACGTGAAAGCCACGGGGCGCCGTACTGCCGCCGCCACGCTGGTGATCAGCATCGTGCTGCTGATCGTGCTCGGCGCCAAGCTGTTCGGCCTGTACTGAAATCCGCCGCGGGCCTTGCGCCCATGCGGATCGACAACAAGAAAGGAGTTCTCGATGGCTGTCAATTTCGGAACCCACCGCCTCGTGGTCGGCGCCCATTACGGGCTCGGCGACTGGCTGATCCAACGGGTCACGGCGCTGCTGATGGCGCTGTTCACGCTGCTGGTGATCCTGCAGGTGATCTTCACGCGCGGGCCGATCGGCTACGACACCTGGGCCGGGATCTTCGCGCCGCAGTGGATGAAATTCCTGACCTTCGTCGTGATCCTCTCGCTGGCGTATCACGCGTGGGTCGGCGTGCGCGACGTGCTGATGGACTACGTCAAGCCCTTTGCGCTGCGCACGGCGCTGAAGATCTTCACCATCGTCTGGCTCGGCGGCTGCGCGGGCTGGGCGATCCAGGTTCTGTGGCGCCTTTGAGGCCACGCTGCGATTGAGGCAAGACCCATGACCTATTCAGTGGCAAAAAGAAAATTCGACGTCGTCATCGTCGGGGCCGGCGGCTCGGGCATGCGCGCGGCGCTGCAGCTGTCGCGCGCCGGGCTCACGGTGGCCGTGCTGTCCAAGGTGTTCCCGACGCGCTCGCACACGGTGGCGGCGCAGGGCGGCATCGGCGCCTCGCTCGGCAACATGAACGAGGACAACTGGCACTACCACTTCTACGACACGGTCAAGGGCGGCGACTGGCTGGGCGACCAGGACGCGATCGAATTCATGTGCCGCGAAGCGCCGAACGTGGTGTACGAGCTCGAGCACATGGGCATGCCGTTCGACCGCAATCCGGACGGCACGATCTACCAGCGCCCGTTCGGCGGGCACACCGCGAACTACGGCGAAAAGGCGGTGGAGCGGGCCTGCGCCGCCGCCGATCGCACCGGCCACGCGATGCTGCACACGCTGTACCAGCAGAACGTCAAGGCGAAGACCAACTTCTTCGTCGAATGGATGGCGCTGGACCTGATCCGCGACGCCGACGGCGACGTGCTCGGCGTGACCGCGCTGGAGATGGAAACCGGCGACGTCTACATCCTCGAGGCGAAGGCGACGCTGCTGGCCACCGGCGGCGCGGGCCGCATCTTCGCCGCGTCGACCAACGCGTACATCAACACCGGCGACGGCCTGGGCGTGGCGGCGCGCGCCGGCATCCCGCTGCAGGACATGGAGTTCTGGCAGTTCCACCCGACCGGCGTCGCCGGCGCCGGCGTGCTGCTGACCGAAGGCTGCCGCGGCGAGGGCGCGATCCTGATCAACAGCAACGGCGAGCGCTTCATGGAGCGCTACGCGCCGACGCTGAAGGACCTGGCGCCGCGCGACTTCGTCTCGCGCTCGATGGACCAGGAGATCAAGGAAGGCCGCGGCTGCGGGCCGAACAAGGACTACGTGCTGCTCAAGCTGGACCACCTGGGCGCCGAGACCATCCACAAACGCCTGCCCTCGGTGCTCGAGATCGGGCACAACTTCGCCAACGTCGACATCACCAAGGAGCCGATCCCCGTGGTGCCGACCATCCACTACCAGATGGGCGGCGTCCCGACCAACATCCATGGTCAGGTCGTCACGCAGGACGCCGACAACAGGAGCGTGGTCGTGAACGGCCTGTACGCGGTGGGCGAATGCTCGTGCGTCAGCGTGCACGGCGCGAACCGCCTGGGCACCAATTCCCTGCTCGATCTGCTGGTGTTCGGGCGTGCGGCGGGCAACCATATTGCGGAATTCAACAAGCACAGCACGGCGCACAAGCCCTTGCCGCCTGACGCCGCCGACCGGTCGCTGACGCGGCTGGCACGGCTCGATGGCGCGAGCAGCGGTGAATACGCGCAAACCGTGGCCAACGACCTGCGGGCCTCCATGCAGCGGCACGCCGGCGTGTTCCGCACCCAGGCCACGCTGGACGAAGGCGTGGCGCAGGTTGCCGCGCTGCGCGAACGCGTCGACTCGATCGGCCTCAAGGACAAGTCCAAGGTATTCAACACGGCGCGCGTCGAGGCGCTGGAGGTCGAGAACCTGATCGAGGTCGCGCAAGCCACCATGGTCTCCGCCGCGGCGCGCCACGAAAGCCGGGGCGCGCACAGCGTGGCCGAATATGGCGACACCCCCGAGCATCCGCTGGGGCGCAACGACACCGACTGGCTCAAGCACACGCTGTGGCACAAGGAAGGCAGCCGCCTGAGCTACAAGCCGGTGCAGATGAAGCCGCTGACGGTTGACAGCATTCCACCGAAAACACGC
>JAFECV010000360.1 GCA_018241985.1 Pseudomonadota bacterium
TCCAAAGGTTGTGTCTAAAATCCAGCCCGCCACCGCGTGCGCGCCGCAACTTGCGAACGCCGCGGTGGACATTGCGGCCATGTAGCCGCAACCACCTTGTCAGGGCCGATTTGCGATTTGCCCGCCGGTCGATCGCTCTCAAAGCGACCACCTGCAAAGCCTGCTGATTCTAACATAGCGCCCTGCTCCACACCCCTTCCACCCCCCGGGCGTAACCGCATGCCAGACGACCTCCTTCGCACGCGCCAGCGCATCGCATCCGGCCAGACCAGTGCCGCCGCCGAGCTCGAAAAAGCGATTGCCGCGGCCGGCGCGCCGAACGCCGCGCGGGCGTTCACGCGCACGCTGTTCGACGAGGCGCGCGCCGCGCTGCGCGGCATCGATCCGGCGCGCCAGCCGCTGGCCGGCCTCGCCGTTTCGGTGAAGGACCTGTTCGACCTCGCCGGCCAGGCCACGCTGGCCGGCTCCACCGTGCTCGCCGGCGCGCCGAAGGCAGCCGCCGACTGCACCGCGGTTGCGCGGCTGAAGGCGGCCGGCGGCGTCGTGGTCGGGCGCAGCAACATGACCGAGTTCGCGTTCTCGGGCGTCGGCGTCAACCCGCATTACGGAACGCCCGCCGCGTGGGACGGCCGGCACGACCAGCCGCCGGCCGGCGCTGCGGCGCCGCCGCGCATCCCGGGCGGGTCGTCGTCCGGCGCCGCGGTGTCGGTCGCGATCGGCGCCGCGCTCATAGGCCTCGGCTCCGACACCGGCGGTTCGATCCGGATTCCGGCGGCGCTGAACGGCATCGTCGGCTTCAAGAACACCGCGCGGCTCGTTCCCACCGACGGCGCGCTGCCGCTCTCGACCACGCTCGACACCGTCTGCGCGATGACGCGCTCGGTGCGCGACGCGATCGCGGTGCACGAGGTGCTCGCGGCGCGCACCGTGGTGAGGAGCAGCGCGCCGCCATCGGCATACCGGCTCGCGGTCGCGAACACCGGCATGCAGGACGCGCTGGAACCGGCGGTCGCGCGCGCGTTCGAGCGCACGCTCTCGCGGCTCGCGGCCGCCGGCGCCCGCATCGAGCACATCGCCCTGGCCGAGATCGCCGATGCGGCCGCGCTGTCCGCCGGCGGCGGCTTCTCCGCGGTCGAGAGCTACGCCTGGCACCGCAGGCTGCTCGAGCAGCGCGCGGCCGACTACGACCCGCGCGTCGCGATGCGGATCTGGCGCGGCGCGACCATCGCGGCCTACGAATACGTCGAACTGATGCAGTCGCGCGCGCGCTGGATCGCGGCGATGGAAGCGGCGCTGCAGCGCTTCGACGCGGTGCTGTCGCCGACCGTGCCGATCACCGCGCCGCCGATCGCTTCGGTCGCGCCGGCGCGGGGCACGGGCACCGCGCAGGACGCGGCACTCGACGCGGAGTTCTTCCGCGTCAACGCGCTGCTGCTGCGCAACACCAGCGTGGTGAACCTGCTCGACGGCTGCGCAATCTCGATTCCCTGCCATCTGCCCGACGAGCTGCCGATGGGCCTGATGATCTGGCACGCGGCGCTGCACGACGACATGGTGCTGGCCGTCGCACAGCAGGCCGAGGCCGCACTATTAAACCGATAGCACACTGCGAAGACTCTGCCTTGGTTTCAGGCACTTTTCATTCAAAATCCGGCGCAACGGCCGGATGCAGCGCGTGCATCGTGTCGTGCGGCACGGCGCGCGGCGCCATGACTGTTACCCCATGCGGATCGCGATCGTAGGCGCCGGCATCGTCGGCGTCACGACGGCGTACGAACTGGCCGCCGATGGTCACGAGGTCACGGTGTTCGAGCGCCACGCGACGCCGGCCGAAGAGGCCAGCTTCGCGAACGCCGGCCTGCTCGGCGCGAGCCAGGTGCTGCGCTGGGCCGCGCCCGAAATGCTGGGCCCGCAGAAAAACCCGCTTTCACTGCGCGAGCTGCGCTGGCCGTGGCAGCGGCGGCGCGCGGGCGATCCGCAGACGCTGCTCGCAAACCGCGCCCGGCTGCAGCGGCTCGCGCTCTACAGCGCCGAGCGCTTGCGCACGCTCTCGCACGACCTGCCGCTCAGCTACGAATTCGGCCTCGGCTGCCTGTGGCTGCTGCGCACGCGCCGCGACGCCGAACGCGCCCGGCCGCTGATCGACGCGCTGCGGGAGGCAGGCTTGCTGCTCCGCGAGGTGGATGCCGCCGAAGCCCGCGCGATCGAACCGGCGCTCGCCAGCGACACGCCGCTCCTGGGTGCGATCCACCTGCCGCACGACGCGTTCGGCAACTGCCGCCAGTTCACGATGGGGCTGGCCGCCGGTGCCGAGCAGCTCGGCGCGCGCTTTCGCTTCCGCGCCGAGGTGACCGCGATCGACCGCGCGGCGCCGGCCACGCTGCAGGTCGCGGGCGAAGCGGCGCCGCAGCGCTTCGACGCGCTGGTGCTGTGCACCGGCGCAGCGTCGGCAACACTGATGCGCACGCTGAAAGTGGCGCTGCCGCTCACGCCGCTGCACGGCTATTCGATCAGCGCCCATGTGCACGAGCCGCTGCGCGCGCCGCGCGGCGCCGTCGTCGACCTGCACCAGCACGTCAGCATCACGCGGCTCGGCCGGCGCGTGCGCGTCGCCGGCGTGACCGAGGCCGGCAACGTGCCCGAGTCGCCGCAGGACGCCGATCTGCAGGCGCTGTACAAGGCGCTGCGCGCGTGGTTTCCGATGGCGGCGCAGTTGTCGGACGGGGTGCAGGTCTGGCGCGGCGCGCGGCCGACGCTGCCCGACGGCCTGCCGGTGCTGGGCGCGAGCGGCCTGCCCGGTCTGTGGCTGAACCTCGGCCACGGCGCGGCCGGCTGGGCGCTCGCCTGCGGCAGCGCGCGCGTACTGGCCGACCTGATCGCCGGGCGGGCGCCGGCGATCGACCTGCAGGGGTTCGGCATCGAGCGGCTGCGGCGCTGACGCGGCGGCACCCGGCGGCGCTCGGCAGTGCTCGGCGGCGTTGCAGCTTTGGCGTAGCCCGCGTCGGCTGTCGTCGGCCATCGCCTTGCTTGAAGCATGCGGATGCGATGGCGGCACGGCTCTGCACGGCGCCGATGCGCTCCGGCAAAAT
>JAFECV010000361.1 GCA_018241985.1 Pseudomonadota bacterium
CGCACGCGGCAAGTCCACTAGCGCCAGCGACGCCGAGGGGATGTTTCGGAACCACGTCGCCGAACCCTTCCCCGAGCTGGCGGGAATGCCCGCTGCAGAGGTCAAGCCCGAGAACGTCGCCCGCATCCTCGCCCGGCTGGTCGGGCCAGCGGTGGAGGCCAAGCGCGGCCGGACGGCACTCAAGCTGCGCAGCTATCTCGCGGCTGCCTACACGCTGGCGATGGGCGCCGGCACAAACCCGATGGCGCCGGCCGGCGCGGTGGGATTCAAGCTGACTATCAACCCGGCGCAGGCTGTGTCACCGAGGGCAATGGCCGCCAAATACAACCGGGTCGGCAAGCGCGCTCTAAGCCCCGAGGAACTGGTCCGCTACATGGCCCGCGTCGATGCCCTGCCCTCGCTGCTGCAGCGCATTGCACTGCGTCTGCAGCTTGTGATCGGCGGGCAGCGCATCCGGCAGTTGCTGCGCATCACTATGGACGACGTGTCCGCCGACGCGATGGTGCTGTTCGACCCGAAGGGCCGGCGGGTACAGCCGCGCCAGCATGAACTGCCGATGATCCCCGAGGCCGCCGAGCTGATCGATGCACTTAGGGGGCTGCACCAGCCCGGCGGCAGCCGGCTGCTGTTCAATGCCGGCGGCGCGACTCTGACGGCTTCGACACTGAGCACTGCGGTCCACGACATCAGCATGGCGATGGTCGAGGCTGGCGAAGCTGCATCGCCGTTCCGTGGCGGCGACATTCGACGAACGGCCGAGACCCTGCTCGCGGGCAGGCTGCGCGTGAGCAAGGATGACCGCTCGCAACTGCTGAGCCATGGCCTCGGCGGCGTGCAGGATGCGCACTATGACCGGAGCGACCACATGCTGGCGAAGGCCGAAGCGCTGCGGCGATGGAACGACTACCTTGCCAACTTGTGCATCGGCGCCGACGTGGCCGACAACGTGATCCCGCTGAGGGGCGCTGCATGATGTCTTGCATCGCGTAACGTTACGAGATACAATGCCTCATGATCAAGACGTTCCGGCACAAGGGCCTGAAAGCCTTCTTCGAGAAAGGGAGCGCGGCCGGCATTCAAGCTGCCCATGCTCAACGGTTGGCCGCCATGCTGCGACGCTTGAACGAAACGACCAACGCCCAGGGGATGAACCTGCCGGGATGGAGACTGCACCCGCTCAAGGGGCGCGAGTTGAAGGGGCATTTTTCGGTGTGGGTAAGCGGCAACTGGCGGATGACCTTCACCTTCGACGGCACGGACGCCGTGCTGGTGGACTATCAGGACTACCACTGAGACAGGAGAAACGACGATGGCACGCATGTTCAATCCCCCGCATCCTGGCCTGACGCTGCGCGACGATGTTTTGCCTGCGCTGGGGCTGACTGTCACCGAGGCCGCCGAACAGCTCGGCGTGTCCCGCGTGGCGCTCTCGCGCGTGCTCAACGGCAAGGCCGCCATCTCGCCTGAGATGGCTTTGCGCATCGAGGCGTGGCTGGGCCTGGCGCGCGGCGGCGAGGCTCGCCTGTGGCTGGCCGAGCAAAGCGCCTATGACGTATGGCAGGCACAGCAGCGCATGAAGGCCCTGCCGATGCGGGTTCGGCCTGCGCCGACGGCTGCATGAGATACCGGCAAGCCCCGCGCCGGTTCATGCGGGGCAAGGCGGCGGCCAGGGTGTAGAGGCACCGAGGCCGCCTGACCACAACTCACTATGAAGGAGTGAATCATGGCTTCGACCAAGTTTACCAAGGGCAACATGGATGCCATCATTGAGGCGTACCGGAAGGACGCTCGGGCAACGATGGACATCCAGCACGAGGCGCGCGCCGCGCTTGGGCAGGGGCCGCTTGAATGGCGCGCGGCGCTGGAGCGCATTCATGCCCTGGCGGGGCTGGCAAACGACTGGAACCTGAAACTCGGCGAACTGACCGGCATCGAGGACGCCTACCACGCCCGCGAGGAACAGCGGGAGGCGATGATCGAGCGCAACATCGAGTCGTGGAGCAAGGCCGCCATCGAACGCGCCATAGCTCGCTGAGCCTCGCCCATCAACCCAGCCGCCTTCGGGCGGCTTTTTCATGCCCCTCGCATGGGTTCTGTCCGGTTTGGGCAACACTGCCGGTCGCGCCGTTTTAGCTGCCGAATTCGGGATGAATAGACGCAGGCATTGGTTCGGTAGCTACACAATCGATAGCTAACTGTCCCGAATGTGACAGAGAACGGCTGGACGGCATCAGACGTGGAAGGCCTTCGCCGAGAACCGCTGGATACCATAGGTTCGTGCTGGTGTTTCATCCAGCACAAAGAAGAAAGCCCGCAGCGCGAACTGCGGGCGTTCTTGGCGCCAGAAACCGAAGTCGAGGCAGCCCTCCTGTTAAGAGCGCTTCGACTATACGGCGTCGGCCGGTGGTCGTCCACCGTCGTTTGTGCGGGTTCTGGCTGTGCATCCAAGTTGTCGGAGAACCCGCATGGCAGTCGTTAACGTAATCCACACCGAACCGCGCGAGGCCGCGCTGATGCTTCGCGCCCCCGAGGCCGCGCGCATGCTCGGCATCAGTCGGTCTTCCCTCTACGCTGGCGTGGCCGCCGGCAGGCTGCCGAAGCCCGTAAAGCTGGGTGTGCGCCTGGCCGCATGGCGCCGGACCGACATCGAGCGCGTCGCGCGCGACGGCGTGAATCCGTGAGCGGGGTGCGCCATGACGAAACTACGCACCAGCGTGGTCAGCACGCCTGGCGAACCTGATTCGCGGGGTGTCGGCATGACATTCGACCGCAACCAACTCCCGGACCCGTCGGCCTTCTTCGAATCGCGCGGCATCGAGTTCCGCGAGCGGCGCGGACGCTGGCGGACGACCGCATGCCGACGGCCTGGCTGCGACGGCACCATGCTCGCGAACGCTTGCACGGGCGCCTTCACGTGCATGACCGAGAGCTGCACCTTTCGCGGCGGCGATGTTCTCAGCTTCGAGATGGAGACGACCGGCGCGGACTTCATGGCCGCAGCCAGGGCGCTCGGAGTATTGATCGAGGATTCACGCAGCAGCGCTACCGCGATGCCGGAGGTCGGCCATGAGTAACGGCCGTGGA
>JAFECV010000362.1 GCA_018241985.1 Pseudomonadota bacterium
TCGCCGGCGCGCAACTCGCCGCGCCGCGCGAGCGCCGCTTCCAGGTCGTCGGCGGTGTAGCAGCCGGCGAGCCATTCGCCGAGCAGCGCGCGCTGGCCGGCATCCATCGGTCGCACCAGGTCGGCGAGCCGCGGCAGCGCGGCGGCGGGTGTCGCGGCGCCGGCCTGCGGCGCGCTGTAGAACGAGAGCTTCGCCGGCGGCTCGTCGGAGGCAAAAGCGCGCACCATGTCGAGCCGGCTCACCTCGAGCGCCTGCATGCGCTCGCGCAAGCAGGCCTCGAGCGCGCTCTCCCATCCCGGCTCGACATGCAGCCGGCTCCACAGCCCCTGCATGTCGGCCAGTCCGTGCTTGGTCAGCCAGGGCAGCAGCCGGCCGTCGGTCTTCACCTTTTCCTGCAGCGCGCGCAGCGCGCCCTGCCGCGCCGACAGCTCGGCCTGGCGCGCGCCCTGCGCATTCATGTCCTGCTGGTGCGCGCGGCGCGCCTCGTCGAGCTGCGGCAACTGCTCCTGCAACGCATGCAGCCGCTCCTCCGCTTCGACCGCGGCCTGCTCGGCTTGCTGCTGCTGCGCGCGCAGCGCGTCGAGCCGATGCGCATCGGGCGCGGCGAGCGCGGCGCGATCGCTGTCGAGACGCTCGCGGCGCGATTCGAGCTGGCGCGACTGCTCGGCGATGCTGCGCTGCTCGGCGGCCAGCACCTGGATCCGCTGCTGCACCTCCACGACGCGGGCGCGCTGCTCGTGGGCGCGCGCCTGTGCCTCGCGCAGCGCCTCCTCGAGATCGGGCAGCGCCTCTTCATGCCGTTCGAGCTGCGCCGTCAGCAGTTCGGCCTGCTCGTCGGTGGCGCTCGCCTGCCCGGCCAGCGATTCGGTTTCGGCACGCGCATCGTCACCGCGGGTCGCCCATTGCGCGGACTGCTCCGTCAGCACGGCGAGCCGCTGCTCGACCCGGCGCCGGCCTTCGACCACGAAGCGGATCTCGGCCTCGAGCCGGCCGACCTCGGCGCTGGCTTCGTACAGCAGGCCCTGCGCCTGGTTCACCTGGTCGCCGGCGACGTAGTGCGCCTGGCGTATCGTCTCGAGATCGGCCTCGGTGTGGCGCAGCTCGGCGAGTTTGGCTTCCAGATCGTTCGCCGCCTGCTCGGCGCCGGCCTTGATGCGCGCCTGCTCGGCCTCGCTCTCGGCGCGCTTCAGCAGCCATTGCTGCTGCTGCGCGAGCGTCGCCTGCGCGTTGAGCGTGTGATAGTGCTGCGCGACCTCGGCCTGCTTTTCCAGCTTTTCCAGGTTCGCGTTGAGCTCGCGCAGGATGTCCTCGACCCGGGTCAGGTTTTCGCGTGCGTCGGTCAGGCGGTTCTCGGTCTCGCGACGCCGCTCCTTGTACTTCGAGACGCCGGCCGCCTCTTCGAGGAACAGGCGCAGCTCCTCGGGCTTGGATTCGATGATGCGGCTGATCGTGCCCTGGCCGATGATCGCGTACGCGCGCGGGCCGAGACCCGTGCCGAGGAACACGTCCTGCACGTCGCGCCGGCGCACCGGCTGGTTGTTGATGAAGTAGCTGCTGTTGCCGTCGCGCGTCAGCACGCGCTTGACCGCGATCTCGGTGAACTGGCTCCACTGGCCGCCGGCGCGGTGGTCGGCGTTGTCGAACACCAGTTCGACGCTGGAGCGGCTCGCCGGCTTGCGCAGGTTCGTGCCGTTGAAGATCACGTCCTGCATCGACTCGCCGCGCAGCTCGGACGCGCGGCTTTCGCCCAGCACCCAGCGCACCGCGTCCATGATGTTGGACTTGCCGCAGCCGTTCGGGCCGACCACGCCGACGAGCTGTCCCGGCAGCAGGAAATTGGTCGGTTCGGCGAACGATTTGAAACCGGAGAGCTTGATCGAATTGAGGCGCACGTGCTCGGGGGATTGACTGGGCGAAGGGCGGCCGGCGGAACAGCGAACGAGGTAGCGAACGAGGCGCTTCCCGTCGGGCAGCCGTGATGATACCGTGCTGCCTCTTGCAAAATGCTGTAACTGCCCTGCTTCGACCGACGCTGAAAGCAGGATCCTCAGTCCGGGCTAAGCCTGACCGCGTATGCTCGGTGCCGCCCGACGCAGTGACTCGCTACCGGCCCGCAACCAGAACCCTGTCCCCGATGTCGCTCGAAGAACTGAATCGCTCGCTGTTCCTGCTGATCAACGGCCCGGCCGACCCGGGAGCCGCGATGCTGACCTTCGCCAAGCTGTGCGCCGCGCTGCTGGTGGCCGCCGTGCCGCTCTACCTCGTCATCGGCTGGCTGCGCGGCGACGAAGCGCTGCGCCGGCGCCTGCTCGAAGCGGCGCTCGTCTGCGCGCTCGGGCTGCTGATCGCCTGGGTAATCGGCGCGGTGTGGCCACGGCCGCGCCCGTTCATGGTCCCGATCGGTCATGCGCTGATGGCGCATGCGCCGAATGCATCGTTCCCCAGCGACCACCTGACCGGCATCTGGAGCGTCGCGTTCAGCCTGCTGCTGCAGCGCGGCGCGCGCGGCGCCGGCACCCTGCTCGCGCTGCTCGGCCTGCCGGTGGCCTGGGCGCGCATCTACCTGGGCATCCATTTCCCCGTAGACATGGCCGGCGCAGCGCTGATCGCGATCTTTTGCGCCTGGGCGCTGCAGATCGGCGCGCCCGTCATCGTCGACCCGCTGTTTCCATGGGCCAACACCGCGTACCGGCGGTTGTTCGCGCCGCTGATCCGGCGCGGCTGGGCCGCGTACTAGGGCCTGTTCACCCTAATCGCCGAAATCTCCGACCGTCGCGGCGTGGATTGCGTCGGCGCGTCGGACGTGTCCGGTTCCGCGCGGTACCGATAGCGACACATTGAGCGGCATATTGGCGGCACATTGCCCGTGCCGGCTCCGGCACCGCATCCCTATTGTTTCAATTTTTGCAATGCACAATTGCTGACCATGCCGTTGTTTGATGTCAGTGTTAACCCTACAGTTGCTTTCATCGATGAGCCGAAACCGACCCGTCGAGACTGGACAAGATGAGGCCGATTACGACCCCCGCCCTGCCCGGAAACGTGTCCATCATTGCTTGAAAGGAAACTCATCATGA
>JAFECV010000363.1 GCA_018241985.1 Pseudomonadota bacterium
CCGCGGGCCTGGCCTGCGAGGGGCTCAAGCCCGTGCTCGCGATCTACTCGACCTTTCTGCAGCGCGGCTACGACCAGCTGATCCACGACGTCGCGATCCAGAACCTGCCGGTGGTGTTCGCGCTCGACCGCGCCGGCATCGTCGGCGCCGACGGCGCGACCCATGCGGGCGCGTACGACATCGCGTTCATGCGCTGCGTGCCGAACCTGAGCGTCGCCTGCCCGGCCGACGAGAACGAATGCCGCGCGCTGCTGACCACGGCGTTCGAGCAGAACGGCCCGGTCGCGGTGCGCTACCCGCGCGGCGCCGGGGTCGGCGTTGCGGTTGAATCCGGTCTTGCCGCGCTGCCTTACGGCAAGGGCGAGATCCGCCGCGCGGCGGCCGGCAGCCGCGGCGTCGCGATCCTGGCGTTCGGCACGCTGCTGTACCCGGCGCTCGAGGCCGCGGCG
This sequence comes from Pseudomonadota bacterium, assembly GCA_018241985.1. Lineage (GTDB taxonomy): Bacteria > Pseudomonadota > Gammaproteobacteria > Burkholderiales > Burkholderiaceae_C > Rhodoferax_A. The sequence goes on from JAFECV010000363.1 coordinate 450, forward strand.
CGGCTGGACGCGACCGTGGTCAACATGCGCTGGGCGAAGCCGCTCGATACCGAACTGCTGCTCGAGGTCGCGGCCGGCCACGACGCGCTGGTCACGCTGGAAGACGGCGTCGTGATGGGCGGCGCCGGCAGCGCGGTGCTGGAGGCGCTGGCCGCGGCCGGCGTCGTGATGCCGGTGCTGCAGCTCGGGCTGCCGGACCGGTTCATCGAGCACGGCGACCCGGCGCGGCTGATGGCGCTGCAGGGGCTGGACGCCACCGGCATCGAGAAATCCATAAGAAATCGCTTTGCAGCGCTGGTCGCGCCTTCGCGTCCTGCTCTCAAATCAGTAGCGTAGCGGCGGTCAGCCGCCGGGGTTTCAGCCTCCGAGGTACGCGTCCTGCACGCGCGGGTTGTCGAGCAGCTCGCGTCCGCTGCCGGTCAGCACGATGCGGCCGGTCTCGATCACGTACGCGCGCTGCGCGATCTTGAGCGCCTGGCGCACGTTCTGCTCGACCAGGAAGATCGTCAGGCCCGCGCGGTTGATCTCGCGCAGCGTGCGGAAGATGTCCTGCACGATGATCGGCGCGAGGCCCATCGACGGCTCGTCGAGCAGCAGCAGCCGCGGCCGCGCCATCAGCGCGCGTCCGATCGCGAGCATCTGCTGCTCGCCGCCCGACAGATTGCCGGCGAGGCCGTCGGCGCGCTCGGCCAGCACCGGGAACAGCTCGTACACCCGCGCCAGATCGGCCGCGCGGTTGCCGGCGCCGCGCTGGGTGTAGGCGCCGAGCTCGAGGTTCTCACGCACGGTCAGCGTGGTCAGCGTCGCGCGGCCCTCGGCCACCTGCACCACGCCGCCGGCGACGATGCGGTGCGGCGCCATCCGGGTGAGATCCTTGCCGTCGAACAGCACGCGTCCGGCCGCCTTCTTCACCAGGCCCGACAGCGCGAGCAGCGTGGTCGACTTGCCGGCGCCGTTCGCGCCGACCAGCGTGGTGATCTCGCCCTCGCGCAGCTCCAGGTCGATGCCGCGCACCGCCTCGATCTTGCCGTAAGCGACCTTCAGGCCCTGTACCTGCAGCAACGGCGCGGCGCTCATGCCGATGCTCCGTGCGCGGGATCGTCCGCCGCGTCGTCGTCCTCGCGCCCCAGGTAGGCCTCGATCACCTGCGGGTCGCTGCGGATCGCCTCGGGCGAGCCGCGCGCGATGATGCGGCCGAAGTTGAGCACCGCGATGTCCTGGCACAGGCCCATCACGAAGCGCATGTCGTGCTCGATCATGAAGATCGTGTAACCGCGCGCGCTGATCTGGCGCACCTCGGCCATCAGCTCTTCCTTCTCGCCGCTGTTCATGCCGGCGACCGGTTCGTCGAGCAGCAGCAGTTTGGGGTCGCTGGCCAGTGCGCGCGCCAGTTCGAGCTTGCGCTGGTCGCCGTACGACAGGTTGTCGGCCCGGTCCGACAGCTTGTGATCGAGCCGGACCCAGGACAGCAGTTCGCGCGCGCGCTCGCGCGCTGCGCGCTCCTCGCTGCGGAACCGCGGCGTGCCGGCGATCAGGTCGTGCGCGCGGTAGCCGAGCTTGGCGTGCAGGCCGACGATCACGTTCTCCAGCAGCGACATCTCCTTGAACAGGCGGATGTTCTGGAACGTGCGCGCGATCCCCATCCGCGTGATCTGGTGCGGCGCGCGGCCGGCGAGCGAACGGCCCTCGAATTCGATCCGGCCGTCGGTCGGCTGCAGCAGGCCGGTGATCAGGTTGAACACGGTGGTCTTGCCGGCGCCGTTCGGGCCGATCAGCCCGAAGATGCCGCCGCGCGGGATCGCGAGGTTCACGTCCTGCAGCACCTTCAGCCCGCCGAAATGGCGCGACAGCGCGTCGAGCCGCAGCAGCGGCGCCTCGCTTGGCGCGGACGCGGCCTGCGCGAGTGTCGCGGTGGATGGCGCCTGCATGCCGCTCATGCCTGCCTGCGCTCGCGGCCGAACCACTGGCGCAGCCGTTCGGTGTCCCAGATGCCGCGCGGCAGGAACAGCACGATCAGCACCAGGATCAGCCCGTTGAACACCAGCCGGAAGTGCTGCAGCGCGCGCAGCAGCTCGGGCAGCAGCGTGAGGATCACCGCGCCGAGCACCGGGCCGGTGAGGCTGCCGATGCCGCCGAGGATCGCCATCGTCAGGATTTCGACCGCGCGGTCGAACCCGTATTCGCCCGGGCCGATGAAGAAGGTCAGGTGCGCGTTCAACGCGCCGGCCAGCCCCGCGATCGCGGCGCCGAGCACGAACGCGAGCATCTTGTAGCCGGCCACGTCGATGCCCATCAGGCCGGCGGCGGTCTCGTCTTCCTTGATCGCCTCGAACGCGCGCCCGATGCGCGAGACGCGCATGCGCCACAGCAGCAAGAGCGTCACGACCAGCGCCAGCGCCACATGCCACCACTGGGTCAGTTGCGGGATGCCGTTCAGCCCGAGCGCGCCGCCGGTGATCGAATCGGCGTTCAGCAGCACGATGCGCACCACCTCGCCGAACGCGAGCGTCGCCATCGCCAGGTACACGCCCGACAGCCGCAGCGTCGGCTTGCCGATCAGGAAGGCCATCAGCGCCGGCGCGGCCATGCCGGCGGCGAGCACCACCGGGAACGGCCAGCCGAAATTCA
>JAFECV010000364.1 GCA_018241985.1 Pseudomonadota bacterium
GAGTACCTGCAACGCAAGGTCGAAGCCGGCCGTGTCTCGATGCGTGCCGGCCGTGGCCGGCCGAATGATGAAGTCGAAGCCGCGTTTGCTGCCAGGCGCAAGCAAATGGCGGCAGGCAAGGCGTGATCGTCGTCTGGACGCCGGAGGCGGAACAAGACCGCGCGGACATCTGGGACTACATCGCGGCCGACAATTCCGGCGCGGCTGTTCGCATCGATGAGCTTTTCAGCGCCGCTGCCGCCAGACTGGCCGCGCATCCGAAGATGGGCAAGCCGGGCAAGATTTCAGGGACCCGCGAGCTGATACCGCATGAAAGCTGCCGGCTCGTGTATGAGATCGACGAGACCACGGTTTGGGTGTTGGCCCTGGTGCATACCGCCCGCCAGTGGCCGCCGGTGTGAAGTGATAGCGAGGCAACGACGATGACGATCACGATGTATTCGGCCAGCGTGCCGCGGCTGGTGAACCTGCTCGGCAACCTCTCCGGCATCCTCGACAAGGCGCAGGCGCATGTGGCCGCCGGCAAGGTCGACGAAGCGGCGCTGATGAACTACCGCCTGATCGACGACATGTACCCGTTCGCCAAGCAGGTGCAGATCGCCTGCGACAAGGCGCGCAGCGTCGTCGCCCGGCTCGCCGGCATGGAAGTGCCGCGCTACGAAGACGACGAGCAGACGCTGGCGCAGCTCAAGACCCGCATCGCGAGAACGATTGAATTCCTGCGCAGCGTGCCCGCCGAGCGCATCGACGGCACCGAAGACAAGGAGATCGAGCTGCCCGTCACCGGCAAGCTCACGCGCTACAAGGGCCTGCAACTGCTGCTCGGCCATTCGATGCCGAACGTGTACTTCCACGCCGTGACGGCCTACAACATCCTGCGCCAGAACGGCGTGGCGATCGGGAAGCGGGATTTTTTGGGGAATCCCTGATCGTTCAGCTTGCTACCACGGCGATCCTGAGGCCGAGAGCGTGCGCGACCTTTGATACGGTCGCAAAGCTCGGATTGCCTTGGCCTGAGAGTGCCTTGTACAGACCCATGCGGGTCATGCCGGTTTTTTCGGCAAGCTGGGTGATGTTGCGCGCCCGGGCAATATCGCCAAGAGCGGCAACCAGCAATGCGGGATCATCTTCTTCGGCGCATGCGGTGAGGTAGGCGGCAATGTCGGCTTCCGTCTCCAGATAGTCGGCGGTGTCGTACCGACTGAATTTTTCCGTAGCTTTGGTCTTGCCCATGTTCAGCCCTTCCATTGCCTCGCAAGATTCTGCGCAAGCTTTATGTCTTGATCCTGGGTTGACTTGCTGCCGCCACAGAGCAGCAGCACGAGCGTTTGATCGCGACAGGTGTAATAGACCCGGTATCCGGGGCCATGGTCGATCTTCAATTCACAAACACCGCCTTTCAGCGCGCGATGTTGTCCGGGATTCTCAAGCGACAGCCGGCGGATGCGAACCTCGATGCGAGCCTTTGCTTGGCGATCGCGCAACCCTCGTAGCCAGGTATCAAATGTGTCGCTCTTGATGACCTCCAACATCGGGTCGATAGTAAACCATGGTTGACTTTATGTCAACTGCGGTTTGCTGCAGGGGCGGCCCGCGTTTTACGTGAGCAGCGTGATCGAACGGTCCGCCGTCGGTCAGACCTTCATGGCGCCATGCCACGCCGCGATCGAAGCGCGGTAGCCGGCGGGCAACCGCTCGGGTAGCGTCTGCACCGGGAACACGCCGAACTCCTTGTGTTCATCGCTGAGCCGGGGCGCGAACGGGCCAAGCGGGTCGTCGAGCACGCACCCGTAGGTGACGATGAACACATGCTTGCCCGGCACGACCTCGAACAGGTAGGTGTCCAGCAGCCTTGCGGCACGCACTTGGATGCCGAGTTCTTCCTCGAACTCGCGCCGGACGCAGGTTTGCGGGTCCTCTCCCATCTCAATGCTTCAGTCCGGAAGCTCCCACTCGTCCCGGTCATTCATCACGAGGACGGCGTTGTTGCCATCGAACAGCAGAACGCCTTTGATCGAGACGGGGAACATGAGTGGGTGGGGGATTGGTAGGTGGATCGTGGTCGCGCTTCTTCTCGACAATCGCCACGCAACGGCGAATTAATCAGTGCGTTTCCAACTGAATCGACTTCTCAATATGTTGGGTGCCTCTAATGATGGTGAAGGTCATAGGATGCCCCGTATTCGTATTTGCCTTAAGCACTGAAACAAAATCCCTACCATCGGCTATTGCTTTCCCATTGATACTCGTAATTATATCCCCTTTCAATATGTCTGAATTGAAGGCGGGCGTGTCATTGACGACCGTGGTTATTACAACCCCTTTGTTCGTTTGGAGTGATTGGCGCTCCGCATCATTCAAGTCTCTCGCCAAAGCGCCAAACACATAGTGACGCTTAAAAAAATAAACTGCTCCATAGTCCTCACGATGAACAAGAAAAGGCGTGTATGTGGTTTGTGTGCCGTAGGTCCTTGTAATTCCGTTACTATAAGCATTTACGATTCCGTATGGACCGTAGGCTGTTGCAGTTCCGCTTGAGTACGACGTGGATGTAGTCGGTGTGGTAATGGGTACAATTCTTGTTTCTGTCCCGGTGTATCTGGGATTGGCAATAACGATAAGGTCTGCTCCCACGGCTCGTCCTTGTTCGATAGCGTTATTATCAGATTGCTGTTGGCCGCTGTTGAAGGAAGAATATCCTATTGGAACATAACCAAGATTTTCATAATGCTCGAACATCGATTGATTGATAGAAGCGATATGTTCAACCTGAGGATTTACTGGGGGCGGTGAAGCACGCATTTTTGAAATAGCCTCAGGCGTAGCACCGGGGTAAGGGTGATAAAATTGCATGTAGCCATTCGCACAACCGCCGAGCACCAAAGCGACAAGCAATAAAGCGATTCGATCCATTGCTACCTCATTCAGTTTGCTGCTAAATAATAGAACTAGTCGACGCTGCCTCTGTCGACACAGTCTCGCCCATTAGGGTTATGCCGAAATGACTGCTAAGGAAGGTCTGCACAACGCCCGCTACAACGCGAGTTGATGCGACTGATTTCAGATG
>JAFECV010000365.1 GCA_018241985.1 Pseudomonadota bacterium
TCGCGGCTGATTTGCAGCATCATCGGCGCACCATGGGCAATGACCTCGCCGCGCTGATCGCGTTCGTGCGCCGCCATCCGCGGCTGCTGGTGCTGACCGGCGCGGGGTGCAGCACCGAATGCGGCATCCCCGACTACCGCGACGCGAACGGCGACTGGAAGCGGCCTGCGCCGATCACCTACCAGGCATTCGTCGGCGACGAGGCCGCACGCCGGCGCTACTGGGCGAGGAGTCTCGTCGGCTGGCGCGTGATGGGACGCGCCCGGCCGGGGCCGGCGCACCATGCGCTCGCGCAGCTGGAACATGCCGGCCATCTGGAATTGCTGCTGACGCAGAACGTCGACGGCCTGCACAGCGCCGCCGGCAGCCGCCGCGTGATCGACCTGCACGGGCGCATCGCCACGGTGCGCTGCCTGGCCTGCGACGCCCGGCTCGACCGCGCCGCGGTTCAGACGCTGCTGCTCGAGCGCAACCCGGACTGGGGAGCGCTCTCGGCCCGCACTGCGCCCGACGGCGATGCCGACCTGGACGGCCTGGATTTTTCCGGCTTTTTGGTGCCGTCCTGCCCGCATTGCGGCGACGGCCTGCTCAAACCCGACGTCGTGTTCTTCGGCGAGAACGTGCCGCGCGATCGTGTCGACGGAGCGCTCGCGGCGTTGCAGCGGGCCGATGCGCTGCTCGTCGCCGGCTCGTCGCTGATGGTGTATTCGGGCTTTCGCTTCGCGCAGGCGGCAGCGGCGGCGGCCAAGCCGGTGGCCGCGGTCAACCTGGGCCGCACGCGGGCCGACGACCTGCTCGCGCTGAAGGTCGAGCGGCCGGTCGGTGCGGCGCTGCAGGCGCTGGCCGGCTCGCTTGCCGAATCCGCCTCCGCGCCGGTCTGACCGCGCGGGAGCCGGCGCGTTGCTCGATCGGCCCGTCGGTGCTCATGAATTAATAGCATGAGCCGTAGATTCCACGGTCTCTTCGGGCCGATTTGATCCGAAACCGGCCCGGCGCGGCAGCGCCCGCGCCGGCGCAGATGCGTTCGCGCTATCTGGCGACACCCTGGATCCACGCCGCGCGGATCAACGCGCCGCACTGCAAGGATGCGAACCCGTGGCCGGCGGAGTCGGGGTCGCCCGGGTCCTGCGTGCCGCTGGAGTCCTTCCGCGCGACGATGCCGTACCAGGTCTTGCTCGCGTCGATCCATGGATAGAAGCCGAACGCGCCGGCGCTGCTGAACGCGCCGTCGCCGTTCACCGGATCGTCCTCGACCCAGTGCCCGATCGAGTAGTGGTAGCTCTCCGTCTGCGGTACCGGCGTGTTGCGTGCGGTCGGGCAGGTGGCCGGATTGGTGCAGACCGCATGGGTGCCGAGCGCCGCCTTCATCTGCAGCGCGCCCGAGAGGATCTTGCGCAGGAACACGCCGTAGACGTCGGCGCTGGTGTACACGCCGCCGGCCAGCTGCGGCTGGCTGTACGCGATCGCTACGTCGGTGCCGAGCTGCGACTGGATCGCCGCGGCGAGGCTTGCGTTGTCCGTCGGCCCCAGCCCGTTCAGGCTGGCGTGCTTTTCCATGTGGCCGCCGCCATAGGAGAAATAACCGTCGTTCGCGGCCGTGTACACGCCGTTGTTCTGATAGGCCACGCAACCGTCCACCGTCTGGCTCGGCAGGCAGCGCGTGAAGTTGGTGTAGCCGCTCTCGAAGGTCAGGAACTTGACGTCGTCGCCCGTCAGCTGCCCCTGCCGCATCTGCACCACGTATGCGCCGTACAGCCATTTCGACGCCGACGCGATGGCCATCACCGTCGAACTCGTGTAGACCGGGTTGCCGCCGGCAGGCGGCACCGAGCCCGACGCCAGGCGCCCGGTCTGGTCGCCCACCTCCCAGTAGAACGGCTGGATCGGCGCACAGGCGTTGCCGGTGTTTTGCGCCGTCGCGGTGGCGGCGTCGATCCGTGTCTGCAGGCTGACGTTGCCCGGCGGCTCGCTGCCTCCGCCTCCGCTGCCGCCTCCGGCACCACCGCCGCTGTCCCCGCCACCCCCGCCGCCGCAGGCCGCGACGCTTAGCGCGAGACCGAGCGCGGCGCCGGCGCTCGCGAGCCTGGCTTTCATTTCGCGCGATCCTGCAGCCGTTGGAATCGGGTTCATCCGGCACCTCCTCGATCGTTGTTCGAACCGCGGGCCGGCGGCCCGCTCATGTCGTGCCTGACGATAGGGCGGTGCGTGTCGCCGGCCGATGAACGCGGGCCGGCATTTCGTGACAAACCGTAATGAGCCTCCGCCCGGCCGTTCCCGGCCAAGCGAAGCGCTGCCTTCGGCAGCGCCGGGCTCGCGCCGCAGTGCGAAGCACCGAGGTTGCCGAACGAGCCGGTGCGCGCTCGCTACTTGGTGCCGAAGATGCGGTCGCCCGCGTCGCCCAGGCCCGGCACGATGTAGCCGTGGTCGTTGAGTTCGCGGTCGATCGCCGCGGTGTAGATCGGCACCTCGGGGTGCGCGGCGTGCAGCGTCGCGATACCCTGCGGCGCGGCGAGCAGGCACAGGTACTTGATCGAGCGCGGCGCGAGCGTCTTGATGCGCGACACCGCCGCGACCGCCGAATGCCCGGTCGCCAGCATCGGGTCGACCACGATCACGTCGCGTTCGGGCATGTCGGTCGGCATCTTGAAGTAGTACTCGACGGCCTCGAGCGTCGCCGGGTCACGGTACAGCCCGATGTGGCCGACGCGCGCGTTCGGCACCACGCGCAGCAGGCCCTCGAGCATGCCGTTGCCGGCGCGCAGGATCGACGCGAACACCAGCTTCTTGCCGTCGATCATCGGGCTTTGCATCTTCTCCAGCGGCGTCTCGATCTCGACCCTATGCGTCGGCATGTCGCGCGTGATCTCGTACGCCATCAGCATCGAAAGCTCCCCGAGCAGCGTGCGGAACGTGGTGCTGCTCGCGTGCCGGTTGCGCATCAGCGTGAGCTTGTGCTGCACCAGCGGGTGCGTGACGTGGTGGACGAGGGGGCTGGCGGCGTTCGGCATGCTGCGAATTGTAGGGAGCGCGCGCCGCCCGCGCCGGTTGCTTCAATAACAAT
>JAFECV010000366.1 GCA_018241985.1 Pseudomonadota bacterium
AACCCCCTGCGAGGGGACGCACCCAGCGGGCCGGCGGAGCCGGACCCGCGGGTGCCCGCGAGCGGCCTGCTCCGCGGCCTCTTGAATTCGTTTCATGCGCCGTGGGTGGCGCGCAGCGCAATGGACCACTGACATGGCCGTCCCTCGCTTCCACGATCTCACCGTCGCCCGCGTCAACCCGGAGGCGGGCGGCGCGGTCGCGGTCACCTTCGCGGTGCCGCCCGAGCTGGTCGACGCCTTTGCGTTCGAGCCCGGCCAGTTCCTGACGCTGCGCGCCGACATAGCCGGTGCGTCGGTGCGCCGCAACTATTCGATCTGCTGCCCGCGCAGCCGGTTCGTGCAGGCGCACGAGGTCGAGGTCGGCATCCGCCCGATGGAAGGCGGGGTGTTCTCGAACTGGGCCGCGACGCAGCTGAAGGCCGGCGACCGGCTGGCCGTGATGCCGCCGGACGGGCGCTTCGGCGTGCGCCGGCCGCGCGCGCTGCACCGGGTCGGGTTCGCCGCCGGTTCCGGCATCACGCCGATTCTGTCGATCATGGCGTCGACGCTGGAGGAGCAGCCGGAATCGAAGTTCACGCTGGTCTACGGCAACCGCCGCATGAACAGCGTGATGTTCAACGAGACGCTGCAGGACCTGAAGGACCGCTATCCGTCGCGCCTCACGCTGATCCACGTGCTGTCGCGCCAGGCGCAGGAGGTGGACCTGCTCGAAGGCCGGATCGACGGCGACAAGGTGCGCGCGATCATCGCGGCGCTGCTGCCGGTGGGCAGCATGGACGAGGTCTTCATCTGCGGCCCGGAGGCGATGATCGATGCCACCCAGGCCGCGCTGCGGGGCGCCGGTGTGCCGGATCGCCAGATCCACACCGAGCGCTTCACCTCGCCGACGCTCGAGGGCTTGACCGCGGCCGAGCGAGAGGCGGCGGTCGCGGCCGGTCAGCACAAGGAGCCGGCCGGTGAGGTCGACCTCACCGTCGTGCTCGACGGCAAGCCGATCGCGATGAAGATCGCACGTGACGACCACGTGCTCGACGCCGGCCTGCGCGCCGGGCTCGATCTGCCGTATTCCTGCAAGGCCGGGGTCTGCTGCACCTGCCGCGCGAAAGTGCTCGAAGGCGAGGTCCGCATGGACAAGAATTTCACGCTCGAGGACTGGGAGATGGAGCAGGGCTTCGTGCTGACCTGCCAGGCCAAGCCCATCACCGACAAGGTCGTGGTCAGCTACGACGAGCGGTGATTGGGCTGCGCCCGATAATCGGCGCATGCCGTCCGCGTCGCGCAAGCATCTGGCCACCGCGCTGATCTTCATCGTGCCGGCGCTGTGGTCGGTCAACTACCTGATCGCACGGTGGGCCCCCGGCGTGATCGCGCCGAACCTGCTCGCCGGCGAACGCTGGCTGATGGCCGGCGCCGCGTTCTGCGTGATCTACCGCTCCGAGCTGTGGGCGCAGCGCCGCGCGGTGCTGGCCGACTGGCGCCACATGCTGGTGCTGGGGGCGCTGGGCATGTGGATCTGCGGCGCCTGGGTGTATCTCGGCGGGCAGACCACCAGCGCGACCAACATCGCGCTCATTTATTCGCTGTCGCCGGTGATGATCGTCGTGGTGTCGCGGCTCTGGCTGAAGGAGTCGTTCAGCCTGCTGCAGGGCTGCGGCGTCGCGCTCGCGCTCGCCGGCGTCGTGCACGTGGTGCTCAAGGGCGAGTGGACCGCGCTCGCGCGGGTGCACTGGGCGATCGGCGACGCATGGATCCTGGCCGCGACGCTGTCGTGGACCTTCTTCTCGATCCTGCTCAAGCGCTGGACCACGCCGCTGTCGGACGGCGCGCGGCTGGCCGCGATCAGCCTGGCCGGCGTGCTGGTGATCCTGCCGTTCGCGGCGTGGGAAGCCGCGACCGCGCCCGGGCCGGCGTTCTCGCGCGCCGGCTTCGAACTCGCGCTCGCCGGCGCGGTGCTGCCCGGCTACGCGGCCTACCTCGCGTACTCGTGGATGCTGCGCGAACTCGGCGCGGCGCGCGTCAGCGTGGTGCTGTACCTTGGGCCGCTGTACGCGGCGGTCATGGCCTGGCTGGTGCTGGGCGAACCGATCCACGCGTACCACGCGGTCGGCCTCGCGCTGGTGCTGCCCGGCATCTACCTCGTCAACCGACAGCCTGACCGGATCCAGTCGAACTGAGACGCGGCTCGCGCCGGCTACATCGCACTACCCGCGACCCATGAAGCCCAAAGGTACCGATGGCCGCGGAGCAGGCCGTACGCGGGCACCCGTGGCCGGGGTCTCCCCGGCCAGTAGGTGCGCCCCCTTGCAGGGGGTTGGCGGAGCGACACGCAGTGCGCGCAGCCTGGGGGTGGTTACACCTTCCCCAGCGCCTGATCCAGGTCGGCCAGCAGATCTTCGACATGCTCGATGCCGACCGAGAGCCGCACCATGTTCTCCGACACGCCGGCTTTCGCCAGTTCCTGCGGGCTGAGCTGGCGGTGCGTGGTCGACGCAGGGTGGCAGGCGAGCGACTTCGCGTCGCCGATGTTCACCAGCCGCAGGAAGAGCTTGAGCGCGTCCTGGAAGCGCGCGCCGGCCGCACGGCCGTCCTCGGCCTTCAGGCCGAAGCTGATGATGCCGGACGCGCGTCCGCCCATCTGCGTTTTCACCAGCGCGTGGTCCGGGTGCTCGGGCAGGCCGGCGTAGTTCACCGACGCGACCTTGGGGTGCTTCGCGAGATGGCGCGCGATCGCCAGCGCGTTGTCGCAGATGCGGTCCATGCGCAGCGGCAGCGTCTCGATGCCCTGCAGGATCAGGAACGAATTGGTCGGGCTGAGGGCCCCGCCGAGGTTGCGCAGCGGCACCACGCGCGCGCGGCCGATGTACGCGGCCGGGCCCAGCGCCTCGGTGTAGACCACGCCGTGGTAGCTCACGTCGGGCTCGTTCAGGCGTGCAAAGCGCGCCTTGTGCTGGGCCCACGGGAACTTGCCCGAGTCGACGATCGCGCCGCCGATGCTGTTGCCGTGGCCGCCCAGGTACTTGGTCAGCGCGTGCACCACGATGTCGGCGCCCAGCTCG
>JAFECV010000367.1 GCA_018241985.1 Pseudomonadota bacterium
CCCCCTCACCGGGGGCGCACCCAGCGGCCCGGCGGAGCCGGCTCCGCGGGTGCCCACGAACGGCCTGCTCCGCGGCCTCTTGAACCCGTTTCATGCGCCGCTCCGAGTCGGTCATTCCCTTTTTGCTACTCAATAAATAGCAATAAGCGAAGGAACGGTGCTCGCTAGAGTGCTATTTCGTTCAGGATTGGCCGAGAATCGGGAACAGCTTGCGCAGGCCGTCGGCCATCACCTCGACCGACAGCGCCGCCAGGATCAGTCCCATCAGCCGGGTCATCACGTTGATGCCGGTCTTGCCGAGCACGCGCTCGATCGGTTCGGCCAGCGCGAAGCAGGCCGCGGTCGCGAGGCCGACCACCAGCCCGTAGCCGACCAGCGTCGCGAGCTCCAGCCAGTCCTTCGCCTTCTGGGCATAAATCACGACCGTGGACATCGTCGCCGGCCCGGTCAGCAGCGGAATCGTCAGCGGCACCACCGCGATGCTCGCGCCGGCCGCCGCGCGATCGGCGGTCTGCTGCAGCTCGGCCTCGGTCGACTTCGCCTCGGCCGGCTGCGCGTTCAGCATGCTGAGTGCAGACAGCAGCATCAGCATGCTGCCGCCAACCTGGAAGCTCGCGAGCGAGATGTTGAACCAGTCGAGGATCTTCAGCCCCATCAACGCGCAGACCGCGATCACGACGAACGCGCTGAACGAGGCGACCCCGATCGTGCGCCTGCGCTGCGCGCGGGTGAAGCCGTTCGTGTAGAGGATGAAGAACGGCACGATCGCGAGCGGATCGACGATCGCTAGCAGCGTGACCAGCGGCTTGATCGTCATCGCGCGCCTCGGCTGCTTGCCTTGCTGGAACCCGTGTCGCGGCTGCGGGCCGGCCCCGGTTCGTGCAAGACCTGCCTGCTGCAGGAAAGCAGCATCTCGGTTACAACGCGGTCATGCAGCGCGATCATGAAGCACCGTGAGGAGACTGACTTGAGCCATGCCGTCGATTATTACTTCGCGCCGCACAGCCCATGGACCTACCTCGGCCACACGCGCTTCGTCGCGATGGTGCGCGCCACCGGCGCGCGGGTGCGGGTGCTGCCGGTCGATCTCGGCCAGGTGTTTCCGGTCTCGGGCGGGCTGCCGCTGCCCAAGCGCGCGCCGCAGCGCCAGGCGTACCGGCTGGTCGAACTCAAGCGCTTTTCCGAACACCTGGCGCTGCCGCTGCACGCGAAGCCGCGCTGCTTTCCGGTGTCCAGCGACGATGCGGCGCGGCTGATCGTCGCGGTCGATCAGCACGACGGTACCGACGCGGCGCTGCGGATCGCCGGCGCCGCGCTGGCCGCGGTCTGGGCCGAGGAGCGCAACATCGCGGACGAGAAGACGCTGCTCGAACTGCTGGCCGAGCAGGGCCTCGCGCCCGAGCGACTGGAGCAGTCGCACAGCCAGGCCGCGCACGAGCAGTTCGATGCGAACACGCGCCAGGCGATCGAGGCCGGCGTGTTCGGCGCGCCCTGCTACATCGTCGACGGCGAGATGTTCTGGGGCCAGGACCGGCTCGATTTCGTCGAGCGCAGGTTGCGCGCCTGAAGGCACTGCAGCGCCGGATGCCGTTCCGGCGCGCGGGTTGGAACCCTCATCATCTTCAAAGGAACGGATATGGGACAGTTTATCGATCTGACGGCCGCTGACGGCTTCGTGTTTCCAGCCTATGTCGCAGAGCCGAGCGGGCGGCCGCGCGGCGGCCTGGTGGTGCTGCAGGAGATCTTCGGCGTCAATTCCCACATCCGCTCGGTCGCGGACGGCTACGCCGACGAAGGCTATCTCGTGGTCGCGCCGAGCACCTTCCAGCGCGTCAAGCCGGGCGTCGATCTGGGCTACACGCCCGACGACATCAGCGCCGGCAGCGCGCTGAAGGCCGCGGTCGAGGCGCTGCCCGCGCCGGGCGTGATCGCCGACATCCAGGCCGCGGTGAACCACGCCGCCACGGCCGGGACATCCGGCAAGGTCGGCGTCGTCGGCTACTGCTGGGGCGGGCTGCTGACCTGGCGCGCGGCCGCGCTGGTCGACGGCATCAGCGCCGCGGTGCCGTACTACGGCGGCGGCATGACCGTGGGCGCCGAAGTCCAGCGCCATCCGCGCTGTCCGGTGCTGTGCCATTTCGGCGAGCGCGACCGGCATATCACGCTGGAGAGCGTACAGGCGTTCGCCCGGGCACAGCACGGCGTGCGGGTCGAGGTCTACGCGGCCGACCACGGCTTCAACTGCGATCAGCGCGCCTCCTACGACGCCACCGCCGCGCACCAGGCGCGCGGCCGCACGCTGGCGTTCTTCGCCCAGCACCTGGCTTGAGCGGGCTTCGGCCCGACGCGTCATGCTGTGCCTGCACCACTACCCGGGCTCGGCCAGCATGGCGCCGCAGATCCTGCTCGAGGAGATCGGCGCGCCGTTCGAACTGGTGCTGGTGGACCGCGCGCAAGGGGTGCAGAAGACGCAGCAGTACCTGCGGCTGAACCCGAACGGGCTGATCCCCGCGCTGACCGATGGCGACCTGGTGCTGTACGAGGCCGCGGCGATCTGCCTGTACCTGTGCGACCAGTACCCCGAGGCGCGGCTCGCGCCGGCGCTCGGCACGGCGCAGCGGGCGCAGTTCTACAAATGGCTGGTCTGGCTCACGAACACGCTGCAGGCGACGCTGATCGTCTACTTCTACCCGGAGCGCTGGGTCAACGCCGACAACGCGGCCGGCGCTGCCCAAGTGCGCGCGCATGCCGAATCGCGGGTGCGCGTGCTGGTCGATCTGCTCGAGCGCGAACTCGCCGGCGGCAACGGGCCCTGGCTGCTGGGCGAACACTACAGCGCGGTCGATGCCTATGCGTTCATGCTGTGCCGCTGGACGCGCGGCTTCCATCGCCCGGCGCGCACGCGCGCGCACCTCGGGCCGTACCTGCAACGCGTGCTGGAGCGCCCGGCGGTGCAGCGCGCGCTGGCGGCCGCAGGCATCGAGCCGCCCTGGGTTTGAGCCGTCAGCCGGCGCTGCGGCCGAGCAGTCGCGCGGCGTCGAGCG
>JAFECV010000368.1 GCA_018241985.1 Pseudomonadota bacterium
TGCTGATCGCCGGGCGCTCCGGATCGGCGATCACCGCGCAGATCGGCGTGATGCGGGTCACCGAGGAGCTCGACGCGATGCGCGTGATGGGCATCGCGCACGGCTTCCGTCTCGTGCTGCCGCGCGCGATCGCGCTCGCGATCGTGATGCCGCTGATCAACCTGTGGACCACGCTGGCCGCGCTGATCGGCGGCATGCTCGCGGCCGACGCGACGCTGGGCCTCACGCCGGCCTACTTCGTCGAGGCGCTGCCGCGCGCGGTCGAGGTGTCGAACCTGACGCTCGCCACCGGCAAGTCGGTGGTATTCGGGCTGATGATCGCGCTGATCGGCTGCCATTACGGGCTGCGCGTCAAGCCCGACACCGAGAGCCTGGGCCGCGGCACGACCGCGTCGGTGGTCGCGTCCATCACCATCGTGATCCTGGTCGATGCGCTGTTCGCGGTCGTGTTCAAGAACGTCGGGGTATGAGCTTAATTGCAGCAATCCCGACCGCGGGTGACCTGGTCGTCGACATCGACGGGTTGTGGACCCGCTTCGGCCCGCCGGACGGCGGCGTGGTGATCCACCGCGACCTGGATCTGCAGGTGCGGCGCCGCGAGATCCTCGCGCT
This sequence comes from Pseudomonadota bacterium, assembly GCA_018241985.1. Lineage (GTDB taxonomy): Bacteria > Pseudomonadota > Gammaproteobacteria > Burkholderiales > Burkholderiaceae_C > Rhodoferax_A. Next base: position 613 of record JAFECV010000368.1, read on the forward strand.
GGTCGGCGGCTCGGGCAGCGGCAAGACCGTGCTGTTGCGCCAGATGCTGGGGCTCGAGACGCCGACGCGCGGCAGCGTGCGCGTGCTGGGCGAGCCGGCGGCGGCGCTCGGGCGGCGCAATGCGGCGAGCCGGGTCGGCATGCTGTTCCAGCACGGGGCGCTGTTCTCGGCGTTTTCCGTGCTCGACAACGTGGCCTTCGCGCTGCGCGAGGCGCAGGCGATGCCCGACGCGCTGGTCCGCGACGCCGCGCTGGTCAAGCTGCAGATGGTCGGTCTTGCCGCGGCCGACGCGGGCAAGATGCCGAGCGCGCTCTCGGGCGGGATGATCAAGCGCGTCGCGCTGGCGCGTTCGCTGATCATGGACCCGCCGCTGCTGCTGCTCGACGAGCCGACCGCCGGGCTGGACCCGGAGAGTTCCGACGCGTTCTGCACGCTGCTCGGCTCGCTGCACCGCGAGCTCGGGCTGACGGTGGTGATGGTGACGCACGACCTGGACACGGTGTTCGATCTCGCGACCCGGGTCGCGGTGCTGGCCGACCAGCATGTGGTGACCTGTGGCCCGCCGCGCGAGGTGGCCGGGTTCGACCATCCGTTCGTGCGCGAGTATTTTCAGGGTCGGCGCGGCCGCCGTGCGATGGCGCCGCTACCGGCGGACGCGGCCTGACCGCCGCGCCTTCAATAACAAGGAGAGGTTGGCAATGGAAAACAAGGCTCATGCGCTGGCCGCCGGCGCGTTCGTGCTGGTGGTCACCGCGCTGCTGATCGCGCTCGCCGCCTGGCTGATGCGCGACAAGGAGGTGACGCGGACCTACGAGATCTCGACCCGCGAGCCGCTGAACGGCCTGCAGCTGCAGGCGCCGGTGCGCTTTCGCGGCATCAACGTCGGCAAGGTGTCGTACATCGGCTTCGATCCGAACGCGCGGGGCAATGCGCTGCTGCGGCTCGCGGTCGACGAGAACGCGCCGCTGACCCAGTCCACCTATGCGACGCTGAATTTCCAGGGCGTGACCGGCCTCGCGTTCGTGCAGCTCGACGACGACGGCAAGTCGAGCGAGCCGATCGCGCGCGTCTACGGCGGCGGCTATCCGCGCATCCCGCTGCGGCCCAGCCTGCTGAGCAGCCTGTCGGACCAGGGCGCGAGCATGCTGCGCGAGGTCGAGGAAACCAGCAAGCGCGTGAACCAGCTGTTCGCGCCGGACCACCAACAGGCGCTGATCGCCGCGATCGACAACCTGGGCCAAGCCGCCAACGCGATGACCCGGCTCGCGAACGGGTTGAACGACACCGTGAACCAGCGGCTCGACCCGGCGCTCGCCGGGCTGCCGGCACTGGTTGGCCAGAGCCGGCAGACCATGGCCGCGCTGGACGCCGCCGCCGGGGCGTTCAACCATATCGGGCAGCGGCTCGGCGAGAAGAACGGCGCGCTGGACCAACTCGCCGACGGCGCGCGCGCGCTGAACCAGGCGGCCGCGACGCTGAACAACGCGACGCTGCCGCGCGTCGGCCGCGCGAGCGACGAGGTCTCGCGCACCGCGCGCCAGTTCGATCGCACGGTGCGCGTGATCGGCGACAACCCGCAGTCGCTGCTGATCGGCAGCGGCGCGGTGCCGCCGGGGCCGGGCGAGCCCGGCTTCGTCGCGCCAGGAGCGGTCAAATGAGCGGCCAAACAAGCGGCCAGATAAGCGACCAGCCGTGCTGTAGCGCGCCAGTTGCTATCACAAATATAGCGCATGGTGAAGGCAGGACGGGCGTCAGAGCGCTGATTTGCTTGATTCTGGCGATCGCGGCGGCCGGTTGCACGGTGCTCGACAAGCCGCAGCGCGCGCAGGTCTACGATTTCGGCGCCGTGCCCGCCGACGCGAGCGCGCCGGCCACCGCCGATGCCTTGCCGCCGCTGGCGCTCGCGGCCGTCGACGCGAACCAGGCGCTCGACGGCCTGGCCGTGCTGTACCGGCTCGACTACGCCGACCCGCAGCAACTGCGCCGCTATGCGCAGGCCCGCTGGAGCGCGCCGCCGGCGGAACTGGTGCGCCAGCGGCTGCGCGAGATCCTGGGCCGACAGCGCACGGTGCTCGACCCCGGCACCGCCGCGTCGCCGCTTCTGCTGCGCATCGACCTCGATGAGTTCAGCCAGCAGTTCGCGTCGCCGCAGCAGAGCGCCGGCGTGATCCGGCTGCGCGCGACGCTGCTGCGCCTCTCGGCGACCGGCGCGGCGCCGGTCGCGCAGCGGAGCCTGCGCATCGAACGGCCGGCCGCCAGCCCCGATGCGCGCGGCGGCGTGCAGGCGCTGGCCGCGGCCACCGATGCGGCCGCTGAGCAGATCGCGCAGTGGCTGATATCGGTGAGATGAACCACCCCCAGTCTTCGCGCACTTCGTGTCGCTTCGCCAACCCCCTCACCGGGGGCGCACCCAGCGGCCCGGCGGAGCC
>JAFECV010000369.1 GCA_018241985.1 Pseudomonadota bacterium
CCCTGAAGGATCGGGGATATTCCACGGCCGTCGGCGACGAAGGCGGCTTTGCGCCTGCGCTGAAGCGCAACAGCGATGCGGTGGAACTGATCCTGACCGCGATCGAAAGCGCAGGCTACCGACCGGGGGAGGACGTGGTCCTCGCGATCGATCCTGCATCGAGCGGCTTCTTCGAAGACGGCCTGTATCACCTGCGCAGCGAGCGCCGCAAGGTGACGGCATCGGAGTTGATTGCGCTGTACGAGCAGTGGGTCGCGAAGTACCCGATCGCCGTGCTGGAGGACGGTCTGGCCGAAGACGACTGGGAAGGCTGGAGGCAATTGAACCGGCGACTCGGCCGTCGGATCGAACTGGTTGGCGACGATCTGTTCGTGACCAACGTCGCTCGAATTGCCCGGGGCATTTGCGAAGACGTGGCCAACGCCGTGCTCATCAAGCCCAACCAGGTAGGCACGCTCACCGAGACGTGCGCCGCAGTGGACGTGGCCTACCGTGCCGACTGGGGCGCGATGGTGTCGCACCGCAGCGGCGAGACGGTGGACAGCTTCATCGCGGATCTGACGGTTGCCCTTGGCACCGGGCATCTCAAGACCGGCGCGCCTTGCCGCGGCGAGCGCGTCGAAAAGTACAACCAGCTCCTGCGCATCGAAGAGGCGCTGGACAGCGACGCCCCCTATGCGGGCCGCGCGGCCTTTGTTCGATGAGCCGTCAGGAGCGCACCCCATGACCAGAATCATCCTCGCCCGTCACGGGCACGTCGACTGGATCGCGCCTGAACGCTTTCGCGGTCGGGCAGAACTCCCCCTGTCCAGACCGGGCGAGCGCCAGGCCGAGGCCCTGGGTCGGAGGATTGCACAAAGCTGGAAACCGGACGCGATCTACACGAGCCCGCTTTCGCGCTGCGTGCATACCGGCGAAGCGATCGCCCGGGCGACGGGCACACATGCCGGCGGCGTGCTCGGCAACCTCGCCGATACGCACTACGGCCAATGGCAGGGGCTGACCCACGAGGAAGTCCACTCCCGCTGGCCCGACGAGCTGCGGACCTGGTTCACCGCACCCGAACTGGCCCAGATTCCAGGCGGCGAGACGCTGGCCGACGTGCTGGTCCGCGCGCTGAAGGTCCTGCGGCTGGTCTTGCGCGAGCACGGCGGTCAAACGGTCGTCCTCGTGGGACACGACAGCATCAACCGCGTCCTGCTCCTGCACTGTCTCGGCCTGCCGCTGGCCCGCTACTGGCGGATCACACAGGAGCCTTGTTGCGTCAATGAAATCGAGATCGACGGTAACGCGTTCACGATTCATCGAGTCAACGAGACACATCACACCCTGGCACTGAGTGCGTGAGGGCGGCCTGCAAAACCACACAAAGGAGAAACCCCGCGATGGCTCTGAAAAACATCCATGCCGGCCGCCGGTTGCCCGACGACTGCAACGTCGTGATCGAGATTCCGATGCTGGCGCCTGCGATCAAATACGAGGTCGACAAGAAGACGGGCGAACTGTTCGTCGACCGCTTCATGTCCACCGCCATGCACTACCCATGCAACTACGGCTACATGCCGCGCACGTTGTGCGGCGACGGCGACCCGCTGGACATGCTGGTGCTGGCGCCGGTGCCGCTGCTGAGCGGCACGGTCGTGCGCTGCCGCCCGGTGGCGATGCTGCGCATGGAAGACGAGAACGGCGAGGACGCCAAGGTGCTGGCCGTCCCGGTGGCCGCCATCTGCCGCCTCTACGACGCCGTCGAGACGCTCGAAGACATTCCACCGGCGCAGTTGCAACAGATCGAGCACTTCTTCCAGCACTACAAGGACCTGGAGCCGGGCAAGTTCGTGCGTCTGCTGGGCTGGAGCGGAGTCGACGACGCGCGTGCGGAGGTCTTGCGCAGTGCACAGATGGCGGCCGACGCGGCCAAGCGGAGCTGACGGCATGCTCGAAATCCCCGTATCCGGTGGCCGGCGCGGATGACCAGAGATCTGCGCCAGCGACCAGTGATGACTTCGGCCCTCGTCCATTGAGAAGCATGCATGTCGGTATTGCAGACCTATGAAGATACCTTGGCAGCCAGGAGATTCCAGAGTGATCCGGCGCAGTTGCGTGCGGTCGAGGCGCTCGAGCGCTGCGCGCGCGAGTGGGTGACTTACGAGCAGCATCGGTCGAATGCGCTCAAGCGGCTAATCAATCACATCGAGGTTCCGCGCGGGGTGTACCTGTACGGCGGCGTGGGGCGTGGCAAGAGCTTTCTCATGGATTGTTTTTTCAGCGCAGTACCGCTCGCGCGCAAAAAACGCCTTCACTTTCACGAGTTCATGCGCCAGGTGCAGCACGATCTATCCGAGTTGCAGGGCATACAGGACCCGCTTGATGCCTTCGGCGCGCGTGTCGCCGACCGTTTCGATCTGATCTGCTTTGACGAGTTCGTCGTCAGCGACATCGCCGACGCGATGATCCTGTACCGCCTGCTTAATGCGCTCTTCGCCCATCACGTCGGCTTCGTCACCACGTCCAACTTCGAGCCCGATGACCTCTACCCCGACGGCCTGCAGCGCGAGCGCTTTCTGCCTGCAATCGCGCTGCTGAAAGATCGGCTCGAGGTCATCAACGTGGACAACGGGGTGGACTACCGGCGCCAGACGCTGAAAGACGCGACGATTTACCATCACGCGCCGCTGAGCTCCGAGGCCGACGCCGAAATGGCCACGACCTTTGAGCGCCTGGCCGAAGTGCGCGACGAAGACCCGGTATTGCACATTGAGTCGCGCGAGATCCGTGCGCGTCGCCGCGCCGGCAGCACCGTGTGGTTCGACTTCCGGGTTCTGTGCGGCGACCTGCGCTCGCAAAACGATTATCTGGAGATCGCCAGTCGGTTTCACACCGTGCTTCTGTCCAGCGTACCGCAAATGTCGGATCGCCTGGCCGCCGAAGCCCGGCGCTTCACCTGGCTGATCGATGTGCTCTACGATCGACGCGTCAAGCTGATCCTGTCGGCCGAGGTGGCGCCGGAACTGCTGTATCCGCGAGGGCCGCTC
>JAFECV010000036.1 GCA_018241985.1 Pseudomonadota bacterium
GTCATTGCCAGCCAGGACACCTGGGATCTGATCGTCGAGCGCGGCCAGCAGGACATGGATTCGGAGATCGGCCGCTTTCCGCGCCTGTTCCAGGCGGTGGAGAGCGTGCCCGGCCTGACCTGGCCCACGCTCACCTTCCAGGGCGAGATGACGCTGTGGCTGGGCAAGCTGGAGGTCAAGATCCAGCAGATCGGCCGCGGCCACACCAAGGGCGACACCATCGTCCACCTGCCGGCGCAGAAGATCTGCTTCTCGGGCGACCTGGTCGAGTCCGAGGCCGCCTGCTACACCGGCGACGCCTATCTGGCCGACTGGCCGCAGACGCTGGACAGGCTGGCCGCGATGCAGTTCGACAAGCTGGTGCCCGGCCGCGGCCCCACGCTGATGACGCCCGAGCAGGTGCAAAAAGGCCTGGCCTACACGCGCGACTTCACCGCGACGCTGTACCAGAGCGCGCAGGAGGCCGTCGCCCAGGGGATGGATCTGAAGGCCGCGATGGCGCACACCCGCCGCGCGATGGACCCCAAGTTCGCCCAGGTCTTCATCTACGAGCACTGCCTGCCGTTCGACGTGACGCGCGCGCACGACGAGGCCAGCGGCATTCGCGACCCGCGCATCTGGACGGCCGAGCGCGACCAGCAGATGTGGCACGCGCTGCAGCAGCCCTGATTCATAGCAAAACAAGGCGCAAGCGAGCGCCAAATCTTCGCTGGCAGCTATCTTTTCGATAGTAAGCGGCGCTCCCTGTGCGACTTTCGGAGACAACGTCCGTGCAGAAAACCTTCAGCTACCCGAAGTTCGATTTCATTCGGCCGCCGGAGCTGGCCGATGGCAAGCCCGGCCACTACCCGGTGGTGGTGGTGGGCGCGGGGCCGGTCGGCCTGTCGGCGGCGATCGATCTCGCCAGCCAGGGCCAGAGCGTGCTGGTGATCGACCACGACGACAGCGTCTCGGTCGGCTCGCGCGCCATCTGCTTCGCCAAGCGCGCACTGGAGGTACTCGACCGCATGGGCTGCGGCGACCAGTTCGTCGAGAAGGGCGTGAGCTGGAACGTCGGCCGCACCTTCCTGCGCGAGGACGAGGTCTTCAGCTTCAACCTGCGCCCCGAGAGCGACCACCACCGCCCCGGCATGGTGAACCTGCAGCAGTACTACTTCGAGGAGTTCCTGCTCGAACGCGCGCGCCAGCTGCCCAACCTGGCGCTGCGCTTCCAGAGCAACGTGATCTCCGTCGTGCCCGGCGAAACGCAGGCCACGGTGCGCGTCGAGACGCCCGAGGGGCCGTACTCGCTCACCACCGACTGGCTCATCGTCGCCGACGGCGCCGGCAGCCGCATCCGCGCCATGCTGGGCCTCGACATCGAAGGCAAGATCTTCATGGACCGCTTCCTGATCGCCGACGTGGTCATGAAGGCCGAGTACCCGGCCGAGCGCTGGTTCTGGTTCGACCCGCCGTTCCACCGCAACCAGAGCGTGCTGCTGCACCGCCAGGCCGACAACGTCTGGCGCATCGACTTCCAGCTCGGCTGGCAGGCCGACCCGGTGGAGGAGAAGAAGCCCGAGAACGTGATCCCGCGCATCAAGGCCATGCTGGGCGACGAGCGCGAGTTCGAGCTGGAATGGGTCAGCGTCTACACCTTCCAGTGCCGGCGCATGAACCGCTTCAACCACGGCCGCGTGCTGTTCGTCGGCGACGCGGCGCACCAGGTCTCGCCCTTCGGCGCGCGCGGCGCCAACTGCGGCATCCAGGACACCGACAACCTGGTCTGGAAGCTCAAGCTCGTGATGGACGGCAAGGCCCCGGCCACGCTGCTCGACACCTACAGCGAGGAGCGCGGCTTCGCGGCGGACGAGAACATCCAGAACTCGACCCGCTCGACCGACTTCATCACGCCCAAGAGCGCGGTCAGCAAGACCTTCCGCAACGCGGTGCTCGAACTGGCCGAGCACTACCCGTTCGCCCGGGCCCTCGTCAACTCCGGGCGCCTGTCGGTGCCGAGCTGGCTGACCGAATCGCGCCTGAACACGCCCGACACCGAGGCCTTCGCGGGCGACATGATCCCCGGCGCGCCGATGGCCGATGCGCCGGTGCAGGCCGCTGGCGGCGACGGTCGGGGCGGCGAATGGCTGCTGCAGCACCTGGGCAACCGCTTCCAGGCGCTGACCTACGTGGACGACGCGGGCGCGCTCGACGGCGCCACGGCGCAGGCGCTCTCTAGCCTGAACGCCGGGCCGATTCCGGTCGAGCCGCTGGTCATCGCGAAAAAGGGCAGCGCCCCCGGCGGCATCGCCACGCTGATCGACGCCAGGGGCCGCGTGGCCGAGCGCTACGACATGAAGAGCGGCACCGTCTACCTGGCACGCCCCGACCAGCACGTGGCCGGCCGCTGGCGCCGGCTCGACGCCGCCAGCGTCAGGGCCGCCGTGGCCCGCGCCACCTGCAACGCCTGAACAGCCAGCGGAGACACGCCATGCCCCTGAACACCCAGCCCAATTTCAGCGAAGCCGGCCGCCGCTACTTCCAGGCCTACACGCCGGGCGACGATTTCTACGAGGCGCTGATCGAGATGCACCGCGACCTCTCGGACGAGCAGAGCGCGCGGGTGAACGCGCGGCTGATCCTGCTGCTCGCGAACCACATCGGCGACATCGCCATCCTGCGCGACGCGATGCGGATCGCACGCGAAGGCGTGTGAATGCGTCCGCCCTCGGCAACGGGGCGCAACTGCGCACGTCGTCGCCGGGCGCCTGCCGCCGCCGGTTGCGCGTCTTCGGGCGCGGCTGCCAACCCCGGATGGCGGGATCGCGGCTCGCGGCTCGCTGGAACCGGGCCGGCGTTCGGCAGAGAATGGAATCGCAATGCGGGGCGGACGTGCCGGCCGCCGATTCCTTCCGACTCTTTTTAGCTTGCCCGGCATGAGGAGATCACGATGACGACCGATGCACCCTTGCGCTACCAGAGCGGTTTCGGCAACGAATTCGCGAGCGAGGCGCTGCCCGGCGCGCTGCCGGTCGGGCGCAACTCGCCGCAGAAGGCGCCGTACGGCCTGTATGCGGAGCAGTTGTCGGGCACCGCGTTCACCGCGCCGCGGCATGCGAACCGGCGCTCCTGGCTGTACCGCATCCGCCCGGCGGCGGTGCATCAGCCGTTCGAGGCCAGCACCGCCGGCGCGCGCTGGCTGAACCGCTTCGACGAGGTGGCTACGCCGCCGGACCCGCTGCGCTGGGACCCGCTGCCGATGCCGGATGCGAAGACGCCGGTCGATTTCGTCGACGGCATGGTCACGATGGCCGGCAACGCCGGCTGCGGCATCCACGTCTACGCAGCGAACCGGTCGATGCAGGACCGCTTCTTCTACGACGCCGACGGCGAACTGCTGATCGTGCCGCAGCAGGGCCGCCTCGTGCTCGCCACCGAACTGGGCGTGCTCGGCGTCGAGCCGCAGGAGATCGCGGTGATCCCGCGCGGCGTGCGCTTCCAGGTGCGGCTGCCGGATGCGGATCAGGGCGCCGCGCGCGGCTACGTCTGCGAGAACTACGGCGCGCATTTCAAGCTGCCCGACCTCGGGGTGATCGGCTCGAACGGCCTGGCGAATCCGCGCGACTTCCTGACGCCGGTCGCCGCGTACGAGGACCGCGAAGGCGACTTCGAGCTGCTGGCGAAATTCCAGGGCAAGTTCTGGAGTGCCCGCATCGACCATTCGCCGCTCGACGTGGTCGCATGGCACGGCAGCGACGCGCCGTACAAGTACGACCTGCGCCGCTTCAACGTGACCGGCTTCATCAGCCACGACCACCCCGATCCGTCCATCAATCTGGTGCTACAGGCGCCCAGCGACACGCCCGGCGTCGACACGATCGACTTCGTCGTGTTCGCGCCGCGCGTGCTCGCGATGCAGGACACGTTCCGCCCGCCCTGGTTCCACCGCAACATCGCGAGCGAATTCATGGGGCTGGTGCACGGCGTCTACGACGCCAAGGCCGAGGGCTTCGTGCCCGGCGGCGCCTCGCTGCACAACTGCATGACCGGGCACGGCCCGGACGCCGAGACCTTCGAGAAGGCGAGCGCGATCGACACCACCAAGCCGCAGTACGTCACCGACACGATGGCGTTCATGTTCGAGACGCCGGCGGTGATCCATCCGACGCGCTTCGCGCTCGAATCGCCGCAGCGCCAGCGCGGCTACTACAAGTGCTGGCAGGGCCTGGCCAAGCACTTCAACCCGAACCAACGCTGAAAGGGCGGCCATGATCCGACTGAACGAAACCCACGACCCCGCGCTGCGCAGCTGGGTGCCGAGCGCGAATGCGGCCGGCACTGACTTTGCCATCCAGAACCTGCCGTTCTCGGTGTTCCGCCGGCAGGGGAGTAGCGAAGACTGGCGCGGCGGCGTCGCGATCGGCGACCAGATCCTCGACCTTGCCGCGGTCGCCGCGGCCGGCGTGATCGAAGGCGCGGCGTTCGACGCGCTGCAGGCGGCCAGCGGCGCCGCGCTCAATCCGCTGATGGCGCTCGGGCCCGGCGCGTGGTCGGCGCTGCGACTGGCGCTGTCGCGCGCGCTGCGCGAAGGCTCGGCGGCGCAGGCGAAACTGGGGACATGCCTCGTGCCGCAGTCGGCGGCCGAACACCGGGTGCCGGCACGCATCGGCGACTACACCGACTTCTACACCTCGGTCTACCACGCGACCAACATCGGCCGCCAGTTCCGGCCCGACAACCCGCTGACGCCGAACTTCAAATGGATCCCGATCGGCTATCACGGCCGCAGCTCCAGCATCGGCGTGTCGGGGCAGCAGTTCCTGCGCCCGGTCGGCCAGGCAATGCCCGCCGGCGCCGCGCAGCCGAGCTTCGGCCCGTGCAAGCGGCTCGACTACGAGCTCGAGCTCGGCGTCTTCGTCGGCCCGGGCAACGCGCTCGGCGAACCGGTTGCGATCGCGCAGGCGGAAGACCATGTGTTCGGCCTGTGCCTGCTGAACGACTGGTCGGCGCGCGACCTGCAGGCCTGGGAATACCAGCCGCTCGGGCCGTTCCTCGCGAAGAACTTCGCGACCACGATCTCGCCGTGGATCGTCACGCTGGAGGCGCTGGCGCCGTTCCGCGCGCCGCTGCAGCGCCCGGCCGACGACCCGCAGCCGCTGCCGTATCTCGAGTCGGCCGGCAACCGCGAACAGGGCGCGCTCGACGTACAGCTCGAGGCGCTGCTGCAGACCGCGCGCGCGAGCGAGCAGGGCGCGCAGCCGGCGCGGCTGTCCCTCACCAGCTACCGGCACGCGTACTGGACGGTGGCCCAGATGGTCGCGCACCACACGGTCGCGGGCTGCAACCTGCAGAGCGGCGACCTGCTCGGCACCGGCACGCTGTCCGGGCCGACGCTGGACCAGGCCTGCGCGCTGATCGAGCTGACCGTCGGCGGCAAGCAGCCGCTGACGCTGCCGAACGGCGAGTCGCGCGCTTTCCTGGAAGACGGCGACACCGTGATCTTCCGCGGCTGGTGCGAAAAGCCCGGCGCGGCGCGCATCGGCTTCGGCGAATGCCGCGGCACCGTGCTGCCCGCGCGCGCGATCCGCGGCGGATGAACCCGGAGCTGTTCGGCAACACGCAAGGAGCGCGCAGCCTGGGGCGGCTCACTGCTTCGCGACGATCCCGATTCCGCGAATCTGGCCCGCGCCCGACTGTGCCGGCAGCGGATAGCGGTCCGGCCGCCAGCGGTGCAGCAGCTCCGCTTCGCGCGCCTTCGCGATCGACGCGTTCGCGAGCTTCACGTGGCCGTAGCCGCGGATGGAGAGCGGAATCGCCGCGATCTGCGCGGCGAGCAGCTGGTTGCCGGCGGCCAGGTCTTGCAGCAGTTCGTCGAGCCGCTGCTCGAACTGCGCGATCAGCCCGCGCTCCATGCGCCGCTCGCCGCTGCGGCCGAACGGGTCGAAGCGCGTGCCGCGCAGCCGCTTGCCGCGCGCCAGCCATTTCATCGCCGGCATCATCCAGCCGCCGAGCCGGATCTTCGCCGGCGGCCGGCCGCCCTTCGCGCGGGTCAGCACCGGCGGCGCCATGTAGAACTCGAGCTTGAGCTCGCCTTCGAACTGCTCGTGCAGCTCGCGCAGGAATTCGCCGTTCGTGTACAGGCGGGCGACCTCGTACTCGTCCTTGTAGCTCATCAATTTCAGCAGGCTCAGCGCCGCGTTGCGGGTCAGCGGCAGCGCCGCGTCGCCGCCCGCGAGCGCGCTCTCGGCCTGCTGCATGCGCTGCACGCGTGCCGCGAACCGATTGGCCCAGGCGGCATTCTGGTAGCCGCGCAGGTGGTTGACGCCGCGTGCGATCAGCGCATCGAGCGACTCGGCGCGCGCGCCGTCGTTTGAGGCATCGTGCAGCGCGGCCAGCGCCTCGGGCGCGGCGGCGGCCATCCGGCCCAGCGCGAACGCGAGCAGATTGGTCTGCACCGCGACGCCGTTCAGTTCGATCGCGCGCCGGATCGCCGGCTCGCCGACCGGCACCAGCGCGCGCTGCCATGCATAGCCGAGCGCGAGCACGTTCGCGCTCTGTGTGTCGCCCAGAAAGCGTTCGGCCAGCGCCTGCGCGTCGAAGGTCTCGACCTGTTCGGCGCCGGCGACGAAGCGGAGTTTTTCGAGCAGCGCCGGCGCCTTCAGGTCCGCATCCGGGTTGTGCAGGAACTCGGCGACCGGCATTTCGTGCAGGTTCGCCAGCACCCGGGTGCGCCCGTGGCGCACCGTCTGCAGCGCCTCGGCCGACGCGGCAACCACCAGGTCGCAGGCCAGGATCGCGTCCGCCTGCTGGGTGTCGATGCGCACCTGGTTCAGGCGCTCTGGAACGTCCGCGAAGCGCACGAAGCTCAGCACCGCGCCGCCCTTTTGCGCGAAGCCCATGAAGTCGAGCACGCTGGCCGACTTGGCTTCGAGATGCGCCGCCATCGCGATCACCGCGCCGACGGTGACCACGCCGGTGCCGCCGACGCCGGTCACCAGCAGGTCGTACGGCGCGTCCCAGTGGTGCGGCGCGGGGCGTGAGAGCCGTTCCACCTGCGCCAGGAACGCGCCGTGCTCGCCCGCCAGCGCGCCGCTCTTGCGGCGCGGCACGCCGCCCGAGACGCCGACGAAGCTCGGGCAGAAGCCCTTCGCGCAGGAGTAGTCCTTGTTGCAGCTCGACTGGTCGATCCGGCGCTTGCGCCCGAACGCGGTCTCGTGCGGAATCACCGCGACGCAGTTGCTCTGCACGCCGCAGTCGCCGCAGCCTTCGCAGACCGCGTCGTTGATGAACAGCCGCCGCGCCGGCTCGGCGAGCAGGCCCTTCTTGCGGCGCCGGCGCTTCTCGGCGGCGCAGGTCTGCTCGTAGATCAGCACCGTCACGCCGGGGATGTCGCGCAGCCGGCGCTGCACCGCGTCGAGCTGGTCGCGGTCGTGGAATTCGACGTCGTCCGGGAAGCGCCCGCGGATGGCGTCGTACTTCGCGATGTCGTCGCTGACGACCACCACCTTCTTCACGCCCTCGGACTCGACCTGGCGCGCGATCGCATCGACGCTGATGACGCCGTCCACCGGCTGGCCGCCGGTCATCGCGACCGCGTCGTTGTACAGGATCTTGTAGGTCATCGTCGCGTTCGCCGCCACCGCCTGGCGGATCGCGAGGTAGCCCGAGTGGTAGTAGGTGCCGTCGCCCAGGTTCTGGAACACGTGCGGCGTCTTCGTGAACCGCGAATGCGACACCCAGTCCACCCCTTCGCCGCCCATCTGGATCAGGCCGGCGGTGCTGCGGTCCATCCAGCTCGCCATGAAGTGGCAGCCGATGCCGGCGCGCGCGCTCGATCCCTCGGGCACGCGGGTGCTGGTGTTGTGCGGGCAGCCGGCGCAGAAGTACGGCAGCCGCTTCACCGAGTCGCCGTCGTTCGAGAGCAGCTCCGGCGGCGTGAAGTCGCGCACATGCCGCAGGTGGTCGCGGAACATCCGGTTGTCGGGGAAGTGGAACGACAGCCAGTGCGCGACCAGCTCGATCAGCCGCGACGGGCGCAGCTCGCCGAGCGCCGACACCAGCGGCGCGCCGTCCCGGTCGCGCTTGCCGAAGATCGCCGGACGGGCCTGTGCCGGCGCGTTGTAGAACAGATCGCGCAGCTGCGATTCGACCACCGGGCCCTTTTCCTCGATCACCAGGATTTCCGAGAGCCCCTGCGCGAACGCGCGCATCCGGGTCTGCTCCAGCGGGAAACTCAGGCCGACCTTGTAGACGCGGATGCCGGCGCGCGCGAAGTCGTCGGCGGTGATCTCGAGCCGGCGCAGCACCTCCATGAAGTCGTAGTGCGCCTTGCCGCAGGTGACCACGCCCAAGCTGGCCCGCGGCGACGCGATGACCTCGCGGTCGATGCTGTTGACGCGAGCGAACGCGGCGACCGCGCGCCGCTTGTCCTCCAGCCGCGATTCGATGCGCAGCGAAGGCAGATCGGGCCAGCGGTAATGCAGGCCGTCCGGCGGCGGCTGGTAGCCGGTGCGCGCGCGTATCGCGTCGGCATCCAGCCATGCGGCCACGCGCGCGTTGATCGCATCGAGGTCGACCGTCGCGCCGCTTTCGACGATCTCGGACAGCGCGGGCATCGCGACCCAGGCGCCGGAGAAGCGCGACAGCGCCCAGCCGTACAGCCCGAATTCCAGGTACTCGGCGACGCAGGCCGGCTGCAGCACCGGCACGCTCCAGGCGATGAAGGCCTGGTCGCTCTGGTGCGGCATCGACGACGACACGCAGCCGTGGTCGTCGCCGGCGACCACCAGCACGCCGCCGTGCGGCGACGAGCCGTAGGCGTTGCCGTGCTTGAGCGCGTCGCCCGCGCGGTCCACGCCCGGCCCCTTGCCGTACCACAGGCCGAACACGCCGCAGGCGGTGCGCTCGGGGTCGGACTCGACGCGCTGCGTTCCGAGCACCTGCGTCGCCGCCAGCTCCTCGTTCACCGCGGGAACGAACTCAACCCCTTCCTGCTTGAAGCGTTCGCCGGCCTTCCAGATCGCCAGATCGACCATGCCGAGCGGCGAGCCGCGGTAGCCGCTCGCGAAGCCGCGCGTGTTCCATCCGCGGTCCGCGTCGCGCCAGCGCTGCATCAGCAGCAGCCGCACCAGCGCCTGCGTGCCGGTGAGAAACACCGCGCCGCCGCGTGCCCACAGGTTGTCGGTGAGGGCGTAGTCCGGCCGGCGAAGAACCGGTTCGATGGCGGAATCAGCCATGGGCGTTGCTCCTGTCCGGACCCGCATTCGGCCCGGCGCCTGAACGCAACGATACGCCGAAAGCGGTTTTCCGCGGTGGCGAAGCCGGGCAGGCATTGCTTGCGCCGGCGCCAAATAGTTGCTTCAGCGGAGCGTGAAACGTGAACCTCGGCTGCGGACTACCATGAACGCATGGTTGCGCCGAACATTTCCATTCCCGCTGCGCTGATCGGGGAACCGACGCGCGCGGCGATCCTCACCGCGCTGTGCGACGGCCGCTCGCGCTCCGCGGGCGAACTGGCCGATGCGGCGGGCATCTCGGCGCAGTCGGCCAGCAACCACCTCGGGCTGCTGCTGAGCGGCGGTTTGATCACCGTGGTGCAGCAAGGTCGCCATCGCTACTTCCGGCTGGCGTCGCCGGCGGTCGCGCAGTCGATCGAGGCGCTCGCGGCCATCGCGCCGCCGCTGCGTCTGGCGCGCCTGGGGCGCCAGCGCGGGCACGCGGCGCTGCAGCAGGCGCGCAAGTGCTATTCGCATCTGGCCGGGCGCCTGGGCGTGCAACTGCACGACGCGCTGCTGGCGCGCGGCACCATCGCGCCCGTGCAGACGACCGACACCGGGCGCACCGTGTACCGGCTGACCGAGGCCGGTCGCGTGGGTCTGCGCGGGCTGGGGATGGACGAGGAAGTCAGCGGCCTGTCCTGCATCGACTGGACCGAGCGGCGCGACCACCTGGCCGGCCCGCTCGGGACCGCCTTGCTGCGACACCTGCAGGCGCAGCAGGCATTCGAGCCCGGGCCCGAGCCGCGCAGTCTGCGCCTCACCGCGCGCGGCGAAGCGGTGCTGCGCGCGCTGGGCGTGAACGCGAGCGAGCCCGTAGCCGAGCGCGCGTGAGGCGCGGGCCTCGCGACCTTACAGAAAAGCCTGAAACGAACCGGCGCCAGATGGCGGTACGCTGGGTTCTCCGAATACAGGACGATCGAGATGACCGAATACAAATCCGATGGCGAGCGTATCTACCATTTGTGGGACCAATATGCCCGTGAGCGCAACGCCGACGGGCTGGTGTCGCTGTACGCACCGGACGCGATATTGGAAACGCCCGTGATCGCTGCGATTTTCGATACCGAATCCGGGATGCTCCAAGGCCATGCCAAGCTGCGGCATTTCTTCGAGGAAGGCGCTCGCCGGCGCCCGAACGAGTTGGTTCGCTGGTATCGCGAGCCCGGCAGGTTCTTTGATGACGGCCGTCGGCTGATCTGGGAGTATCCGCGCGCAGCGCCGGATGGCAGCCAGATCGAAATCACCGAAGTCATGGACCTATCCGACGGCTTGATTCAGCATCACCGCATCTA
>JAFECV010000370.1 GCA_018241985.1 Pseudomonadota bacterium
AAGCACTGCTCGTAGGCGCCCCGCCTTGTTCTGCGCTCGAATGCAAAACCGTATGAGTCGATAAAGCCCCGACGACTTTACTGCTGAAGGTTCGGCGTCTATACTGTCAATATATACATATATTTGCCGAATGGCTTGAATGGCAAGGCTTCTGCATGAACAGCTCGCCTGCCGTGCCGCCCTGGCGGATCGGGGCTGAGCGTGAGTGACGCCGCAATTGCGCTGCAGGCGATCAAGGGGCGCGGCAGCGCGTCGCGCATCGCGCATCGGTTCGAACGCGATGCGCGAGAGGCTTTCGACGACGGCTGGAGCACGCCGGCGATGGGCGAGCGCGCGCCGCCGGCCACGCAGGTCAGCTTCGAGAATGCGCGCAGCGCGCTGACCCGCAACGACTCGCCCGACATCCATTTCGACCATGGGCTGAACCCGTATCGCGGCTGCGAGCACGGCTGCATCTACTGCTACGCGCGGCCGACGCACAGCTACCTGGGCCTGTCGCCAGGGCTCGACTTCGAGACGCGCATCATCGCGAAGCGCAACATCGCCGAGGTGCTCGCGCGCGAGCTTGCCGCGCCGCGCTACGTGCCGAGCATGATCGCGATCGGGACCGTCACCGACGCGTACCAGCCGATCGAGCGCGAATTGCGGCTGACGCGATCGGTGCTCGAGCTGCTGGCGCGCTGCCGCCATCCGCTGGCGATCATCACCAAGGGCAGCGGCATGGAGCGCGACCTCGATCTGCTCGCGCCGATGGCCGCGGATCGCCTCGCGGCGGTCTACGTGACGATCACCACGCTCGATGCGCGGTTGGCCCGGGTGCTCGAGCCGCGCGCCGCGGCGCCGTACCGGCGCCTCGCCACGGTACGCAGGCTGGCCGAGGCGGGGGTGCCGGTCGGCGTCAGCGTCGCGCCGCAGATCCCGTTCCTGAACGACGACATGGAACAGGTGCTGGCCGCCGCGCGAGAAGCCGGCGCTGCGACCGCGTTCTACACCGTGCTGCGGCTGCCGTGGGAGCTGTCGCCGCTGTTCCGGCAGTGGCTCGAACTGCACTATCCGCAGCGCGCGCACCGCGTGCTCGCGCGCATCCAGGAGATGCGCGGCGGCCGGGATTACGACAGCCGCTTCAGCGTCCGGATGAAGGGCAGCGGCACCTGGGCCGATCTGATCCATCAGCGCTTCCAGACCGCCTGCCGCCGCCTCGGCCTGAACCGCGAACGCGCCGACCTGGACGCGAGCCGCTTTCTGCGCGGCGAGGCCTCGGGGCAGACCAGCTTGTTCTGAAGTGAAACACCCCCAGTCTTCGCGCACTTCGTGTCGCTCCGCCAACCCCCTCGCCGGGGGCGCACCCAGCGGACCGGCGGAGCCGGCTCCGCGGGTGCCCGCGAATGCCTGCTCCGCGGCCTTAGTGTTGATAGCTGCGGTTTAGTCGACGCTCCAGGCGCTTTTGCAGCGCCTCGAAGAACGCGCTCATCGCCCAGTAGATACCGGCCGCCGCGAGGTACAGCGGAAACGGCTGGAACGTGGTCGCGATCACCTCCCGGGTCGCGAGCATCAGCTCGCTCACCGCAATCACCGACACCAGCGAGGTGTCCTTGATCAGGCTGATCAGGCTGTTCGACAGGCTGGGAACCGCCAGCCGCAGCGCCTGCGGTCCGACGATGTAGCGCAGCGTCTGCGCCTGCGTCAGGCCGAGGCTGCGCGCGGCGTTCCACTGGCCGCGCTCGACGCCGTTGATCGCGCCGCGTATCGTCTCCGACAGGTAGGCGCCGACGTTCAGGCCGAGACCGAGAATGCCGGCGCTGACCGGGTCGAACTGGATACCGATGCTCGGCAACCCGAAATAGATCACGAACAGCTGCACCAGCAGCGGCGTGCCGCGCATGCAGCTCACGTACAGCGTCGCCAGCGGCGACAGCACGGCGACACGGGTCAGCCGCAGCACGGCGACCAGCGTTCCGACGACCGAGCCGAGCACGATGGACGCGAGCGCGAGCGCCAGCGTGATTCCGGCGCCGGCCAGCATCGTCGGCAGCGCGCTCTGTATCAGTTCGGTCGGGCCCTGCAGATCCAAGGTCGGCTCCAGTTGCACAAGAAAAAACCCGGCCGTGGCCGGGTGCTTGGTACGGTTTTGCCTTCAAACGCATAACTGCGTTGGGGCGCCTTGCCGTGCGCCGCTACTGCGCCACCGGCGGCTTGCTCACGTCGCGGTCGAACCACTGCATCGAGAGCTTCGCGAAGCTGCCGTCGGCCTCCATGTCGGCCAGCGCCTTGTTGATCGCGGCCTTGAACTTCGGGTTGCCCTTGCGGAACGCGATGCCCGACTCCTCGGTCTGGCCGACCGGTGCGCCGGCCTTCAGCGGCAGCGGCGTCTTCTTCAGGATGAACGGGATCATGAGGCTGTCGTTCATCGCCGCGTCGATGCGGCCCAGCGACAGGTCCTGCAGGTATTCGGAGGCGCCCGGGTAGGTCTTGATGTCGATGCCGCCGACCGCCTTGGCCATGTCGGCGAAATTCGTGCCCTGGCCGACGCCCAGCGTCTTGCCGCGCAGGTCGGCCAGCGTCTTGAACGGGCGCGTGTCGTTCTTGCGCACGATCAGCTGCGGGCTGGAGATCGTGTACGGGGTCGAGAAATCGAAGCTCTGCTTGCGCTGGGGGGTGATGCCGACCTGGTTGATCACCACGTCGTACTTGCCGGCCTGCAGCCCGGCCAGCATCGCGCTCCATTCGGTGGTGACGAATTCGGGCTTCACGCCCAGGCGCTGCGCCAGCGCCTTGCCCAGTTCCACCTCGAAGCCTTTCAGTTGCCCGTCCTCCTTGTAGCTGAACGGCGGGTAGGTGCCTTCGAGCGCGATCGTCAAGGTGCCGTGCTGCTTCACGGTATCCAGCAGATCGGCGGCGCTGGCCTGCACCGCGACCGCGGCGAGGAGGACGGTGGCCAGCAGATGGCGCAGCTTCATGTTCGGCTTCCTTGGTCGATTACCGCTGCTGGCGGCGACGCATTTGATCCTAGCATGGGCCCCACCGGCAC
>JAFECV010000371.1 GCA_018241985.1 Pseudomonadota bacterium
GATTCGCGCCGAACGCAACGATGCCGCGCCGGTCGTGCTGTTCTCGCCGGTGGGGCGGCCGCTCGATCACGCGGCGGTGACCAAGTGGTCCGCCAGCGCCGGCGCGATTCTCGTGTGCGGACGTTACGAAGGGCTGGATCAGCGCTTCATCGACGCGTTCGTCGATGTCGAGGTCAGCCTGGGCGACTTCGTGCTCTCGGGCGGGGAGATCGCCGCGATGGCGCTGCTCGATGCGGTGGCGCGCTTGCAACCGGGCGTGCTGCAGGACGACGCGAGCGCGGTGCAGGACAGCTTCAATCCGGGGCTCGACGGCCTGCTCGACTGCCCGCATTACACGCGCCCCGAAGCTTGGCGCGGGCACGGCGTGCCGGAAGCGCTGCTGTCGGGCCATCATGCCCAGATCGAGCGCTGGCGGCGCGAGCGCAGGCTCGAAGTCACCGCCCGGCGCCGGCCCGAGTTGATCGCCGCCGCGCGTGCCGCCGGAAGGCTCGACGCGCGGGACGAGGCGTTTCTCGCAAGCGCCGCCGCCCGGCGTAAAGGCGCCGACTCGCTATAATGATCGGCTTTTCGATCCTCTGGCCGGCTCTTCGGGCACCGTGATCCGCGGCTCCGCAACCCAAGGCGCAGCCGCAGACGCCCGACACACCATTTTTACAAGCGCGGCCACGATCGCACGAGGACAACATGAACCTGATTGAAACCCTGGAGCAGGAAGAGATTGCCCGTCTGGGCAAGACCATTCCCGCCTTCGCGCCTGGCGACACCGTGATCGTCAGCGTCAACGTGGTCGAGGGCAGCCGCAAGCGCGTGCAGGCCTACGAAGGCGTGGTGATCGCCAAGCGCAACCGCGGCCTGAACAGCGCATTCACCGTGCGCAAGATCTCCAGCGGCGAAGGCGTGGAGCGCACGTTCCAGACCTACAGCCCGCTGATCGCCGGCGTCGAGGTCAAGCGCCGCGGCGACGTGCGCCGCGCCAAGCTGTACTACCTGCGCAGCCGCAGCGGCAAGTCGGCTCGGATCAAGGAAAAGCTGCCGTCGCGGGTCAAGGCCGAGGCCTGACGCAGTGGCGGCGCGCGGCCTCTGAGCGCCCGTAAGCGCCGGCATCCTTGAGGTGCCGCTTGGGGGGCCCGGCTCCGCATCGATCGACGGTTTGAGAACGCGATTTTCGTGTCGCTGACCAAATTCACGCCGCTGTCCAGGCTGCCGAACTTCGATCCGCGCCGCGTGCCGGTGCTGCATGTCGACGCGGATCTGCCGGCGATCGCAAAGGAGCGGCTCGAGCCCCAGGCGCTCGCGCAGCGCTTCGCGCATCCGCCGCGCTGGCAGCCCGAACTGGTCGCGGAAAAGAAATTCATGGACCGTGCGCCGGCGCATGCCTCGGTGCTGGTGCCGCTGGTCCTGCGCGCGCAGCCGACGGTGCTGCTGACCGAGCGCACCGCGAACCTGTCCACCCATTCCGGACAGATCGCTTTTCCCGGCGGCAAGGCCGAGACGGATGACCTCGACGCCGCCGCCACCGCGCTGCGCGAGACGCACGAGGAGATCGGCCTGAATGAGCAGGGCATCGACGTGATCGGCACGCTGCCGATCTACGTGACCGGCTCGGCCTTCATCATCACCCCGGTGGTCGCACTGGTGCAGCCCGACTTCACGCTGCACCCGAACCCGCACGAGGTTGCCGACGCGTTCGAGGTGCCGCTCGCGTTCCTGATGGACCCGGCAAACCACCGGCACCATTCGTTCGAATGGGACGGGGTGCGCCGCGAGTGGCTGTCGATGCCGTACCAGGACCACGGCACCGAGCGCTTCATCTGGGGTGCGACCGCCGGCATGCTGCGCAACCTGTACCGGTTCCTCGCAGCCTGAAGCGCCGGCCGGACCGCGTGCCGGACCGTCGCGGCGGGCGGAGAAGCGCCCGCGCCGCGGCTGCCGCTCGCTATGATGCGGGCCATGAGTTTTTTCTCGATCCTGCTTGCGCTGCTGATCGAGCAGGTGCGTCCGCTGGCGCCGGGCAACCCGGTGCACAACGGCCTGCGCGTCTGGGCGCGCTGGGTCAGCCGCAACTTCGACGCCGGCCGGCCGGTGCATGGCTGGATCGCCTGGGGCCTCGCGACGCTGGTGCCTTCGCTGCTCGCGCTCGCGATCCACTGGGGGCTGCTGCACTGGCTCGGCTGGCCGTACGCGGTGGTGTGGCACGTGGCGGTGCTCTACATCACGCTGGGCTTCCGGCAGTTCAGCCACTACTTCACCGACATCCGCGACGCGCTCGACGAGGGCGACGAGGCGCGCGCGCGCGCGGTGCTGGCGCAATGGCAGCGGGTCGACGCCGCCGACGTGCCGCGCAGCGAGGTGCTGCGCCACGTGATCGAGTACTCGGTGCTGGCGGCGCACCGTCACGTGTTCGGCGTGCTCGCCTGGTACGCGGTGCTGATCGCGCTCGGCCTTGGGCCGACCGGCGCGGTGTTCTACCGCATGTGCGAATTCGTCGCCCGCTACTGGAAGCACAAGGACAACGTGCCCGACCCGACCGCCAGTCCGCAGCTCGCGAGCGCGGCGGCGCGCGCGTGGGCGGTGGTCGACTGGCTGCCGGCGCGGCTCACCGCGCTCAGCTTCGCGGTGGTCGGCAACTTCGAGGACGCGATCGACGGCTGGCGCAACTTTGTGCAGCAGCAGCGGCTGCCCGGCGACAACGACGGCGTGCTGCTGGCCGCGACCGCCGGCGCGGTCGGCGTGCGCTTAGGGGGAGAGGCGCTGCGCGCGTCGATGGCGGCGCAGCCGGCGACCGCGAGCTTCGAGGCCACCGCCGAGCAGCACGACAGCGTGTCCACGCCCGGGCGCGAGCCGGAACTCGGCCATCTGCGCAGCATCGTCGGCCTGGTCTGGCGCTCGGTCGTGATGTGGATGCTGCTGCTGGCGCTGCTGACGATGGCGCATCTGCTCGGCTGAAGCGCCGCGCGCTTTCACCCGAACTTCGGCGCGCTCAACTCGGTGAACAGGTCGCTATATAATTTGTAGCGAACCGCGTT
>JAFECV010000372.1 GCA_018241985.1 Pseudomonadota bacterium
GAGCAGCAATGCGGGGCGCTCGGCCTGACCTCGCAGCAGTACCAGGCGCTGCTGACGATCAAGGGCCATCCGGGGCCTGCGCTGATCACGATCACCGAGCTGGCGCAGCGGATGCTGATCAAGCACAACAGCGCGGTCGGCATGGTCGACAGGCTGGCGAAGGAGCGGCTGGTGCGGCGCCGGCCGTTGCCGGAGGACCGGCGCTGTGTCGGCATCGAGCTCACCGCGCACGGCGAGCAGGTGTTCGGCCGGCTGGTGCGGGTGCACCGCGACGAACTGCGCCGGATGAGCCCGGGCCTGAAGCGGTTCGGCAACCATTTCTCGAAGCCGTCGGCGTGACCGATTTCATGCAAAAAACAGCTTGAAGCCGGCGTTTCGCCTTCGCTGTTTGCTATTCAATCGATAGCAAACCGACGGTGATGTCGAACCGGCGCGGCGATTGAAGCGCCTCAGGGCGCGAGCAGCACAGTCATCAGCAGCGACGCATCGCGCAGCGCCCGCACCGAATGCCGCTCGGCGGCCGGCAGCAGCATCACCTGCTCGGCCTGCAGCTGATGGCTGCGCGTCGAGGTGAGCAGTTCGATCTCGCCTTCCAGGCACTGCACGGTGACCTCGCCCGGCAAGCTGTGCTCGGGCAGCGCGTGGCCCGCCGGCAGCACGATCCGCACGAGCTGGAGCTTTTCCGTCTTGATCAGGCTGTGGGTCTTCGCGTCGGCCAACTGCGGCCCGAGCGGTCGCATGTCGATCACGTCCAGCGGTTTTGCGTGCGGCAAGGCCATGGTGCATGCTACGCCGCGTTGCGCGCTCAGTCCATCAGTTCGAGCACGCGGTCGAGGCCGCCGCTGTCGATCGCGACCATCGCGCGCGCGCGCACCGCGGGCTTGGCGTGGTACGCGACCGACAACCCCGCTTCTTCCATCATCGGCAGGTCGTTCGCGCCGTCGCCGATCGCGATCGCCTGTGCCGGCGCTATACCCAACTCGGCGCAGGTCTGAAGCAGCATGCGGCGCTTTTCAAGGCCGTCGCAGATGTCGCCCCAGTCCTGGTCCACCATCCGGCCGGTCAGCACGCCGCCTTGCACTTCCAGCACGTTCGCGCGGGTGAAGTCGATGCCGAGCCGGTCGCGCACGCGATCGCTGAAGAACGTGAAACCGCCGCTGACCAGCAGGAGCTTCAGCCCCGCCTGGCGGCACGCGATCGCGAGCCGCTCCGCGCCCGGGTTCAGCCGCAGCCGCTCGCGGACCACGCGCTCCATGCTCGAGGTGCTGACGCCGGCCAGCAGCGCGACGCGGCGGCGCAGGCTTTCCTTGTAGTCGGCGATCTCGCCGCGCATCGCCGCCTCGGTGATCGCCGCCACCTCGGCCTTGCGGCCGACCACGTCGGCGATCTCGTCGACGCATTCGATGTTGATCAGCGTCGAATCCATGTCGAACGCGATCAGTTTGAAGTCGGCGAGGCGAAGCGGCGGCCGGATGCCGCGCAGCAGCAGGCCGGGGCGGAACTCGTGCGCTTCTCCGGAAATGGGGGGTGAAGTCATGGGCCGAGAATCTTTCAAACCAGCGCGCGCAAGAATTGCGCGCACAGCGCTTCCATTCCTGACCGGTCTGCCTCGTCGAACCGCGCCGGGCTGTGGCTGTCCACGTCCCACACGCCGAGCAGCGTGCCGTCGGCACGCACGAGCGGTACGACGATTTCGGAGCGCGCCGCGCCGTCGCAATAGATGTGGCCCGGAAACGCCGTGACGTCGGGCACCACCTGGGTCCGGCGCGACGCCGCCGCAGCGCCGCACACGCCGCGCCCGCGGGCGATGCGCACGCACGCGGGCTTTCCCTGGAACGGGCCGACGACCAGGCCGTCGCCGTCGGCGAAGTAGAAGCCGCACCAGCTGATGTCGGGCAGGGTGTGGAACACCAGCGCCGAGAAGTTGGCGGCGTTGGCGATCAGGTTGGTTTCGCCGTGCAGCAGCCCGCCGGTCTGGCTGGTCAGTTCGCGGTAGAGCGTGGTCTTGTCGGTCGCGGCGATCGGGGTGGCTTCAAACATGCTCAGTCGATGAACAAGGGCAGCGCGGTCAGGCGATTGTCGTGCCTGTTGCCGCATTGGAAGTGGCAATGGGTTGCCCCAGGCTGCGCAGCAGGCCCTGCACCATCTGCGCGCGCGCGCGGGCGTCGGGGAGCTCCCGCTCGATGCGCAGCTTCTCGTTGCCGGCGAAGCGGATGTGCCGGTTCTTCTGCACCAGCTCGATGATGCGCAGCGCGTCGATCGGCGGGTCCTTGCGGAAGCTGATCTGCGTGACCGACGGCGCCGCGTCGACCTTGATCACGCCGTACGGCTGGCTGATGCAGCGCAGCCGGTGCACGTCGATCAGCGCTTGCGCCTGCGGCGGGAGCTTGCCGAAACGGTCGACGATGTCTTCCAGCAGCGCGTCGATCTGCTCGCTCGTCTTGCACATCGCCAGCTTCTTGTACAGCGACAGCCGCGTGTGCACGTCGCCGCAGTAGCTGTCGGGCAGCAGCGCGGGTACGTGCAGGTTGATTTCGGTGGTCGCGTGCAGCGGCGCCAGCAGGTCGGGTTCGGTGCCGGCCTTCAGGCAGCGCACCGCCTCGGCCAGCATCTCGTTGTAGAGCTGGAAGCCGACCTCGACCATGTTGCCGCTCTGGCTCTCGCCCAGCACCTCGCCGGCGCCGCGGATCTCGAGGTCGTGCATCGCGAGGTAAAAGCCCGAGCCCAGTTCCTCCATCTGCTGGATCGCATCCAGCCGCTGGCTCGCCTGGCGCGTCAGGCCCTCCAGGTCGGGCACCATCAGGTAGGCATAGGCCTGGTGGTGGCTGCGCCCGACGCGCCCGCGCAGCTGGTGCAGCTGCGCGAGGCCGAACTTGTCGGCGCGGCTGATCACGATGGTGTTCGCGCTCGGCACGTCGATGCCGGTCTCGATGATGGTCGAGCACAGCAGCAGGTTGTGGCGCTGCGCGACGAAGTCGCGCATCACGCGCTCCAGCTCGCGCTCGGGCATCTGGCC
>JAFECV010000373.1 GCA_018241985.1 Pseudomonadota bacterium
ACCGGCCAACGACACCGCAGCGCTTGGAAAGATCGGCTGCGGCGGAACAAGGAGAATTCCGGGCGAGCCGCTCAGGCAGTGGTGTCGACCCAAGGTCGAGGACTGTCGCTGGAACTTGTGCCCAAGGCGGAATTCTCCGTTGGTTAAAACCTGTCAAGCATACTGCGCGCGATTGAAGGCTGTCAATGCGCGGCAGGCCGCGCGCCGCCCGCGACGCTCAACTGACCAGGCTGCGCAGCCAGTCGGGCAGCGGCAGCGCCTTCTGCTGCTTGAAATCGACCCAGACCGTGGTCGCGCCGCCGGCCGCGTGGATCACGCCCGGCATGTCGGTGCGCTCCATCGTGGCCCAGCTCTCGAACGTGGTGCGGGCCGGGTCGCTCGTGTACATCTTCAGCAGTACGTCGCCCGGGTAGACGAGCTGTCGGTAGAAGCTGCAGAACGCGTTCACGATGATGATGCCTTCGCCGGTCGGGTCCGGCTCGCGGCCGAGCGAGCGGAACCAGTCGATGCGTGCCGTCTCCAGATACCGGAAATAGGTGGCGTTGTTCAGGTGGCCCATCGCGTCCATGTCGCCCCAACGGATAGGGATGCGCGACTCGTAGATGAACTTCTTCTTTTCGGGGATTTCGATTCTCATGGGTTTACTACAAAAACAATAGCTAACCGTGAAGGAGTTGAGCCGGCTACAGCATCATTTCATTCAAAAAAGCGAGACCTGCACCGAATCACACGCCGAATCCATCGTCCGCCGCGATCACCGCGCCGTTGACGAAATGGCTCTGCGCACTGGCCAGCATCACAATCAGCGCGTCGAGGTCCGCAGGCTTGCCGACGCGCTTGCGCGGCAGCATCTGCACCAGCTTCTGGCCCTGCTCGGTCTGCCAGTGGCGGTGGTTGATTTCGGTGTCGATGTAGCCGGGGCAGATCGCGTTCACGTTGATGCCGAACCGGCCCCATTCGAGCGCGAGCGCGCGCGTCATCTGCACCACCGCGGCCTTGCTCATGCAGTAGGCGCCGATCTGCGGCAGCACGCGCAGCCCGGCCATCGACGCGATGTTGATGATGCGCCCTCCCGTGTAGGTGCCGGGCGCGGCGCCGCGCGCGCGCGCCAGCATGCGCCGGCCGACCTCCTGCGCGACGAAGAACGCGCCCTTCACGTTGGTGTCGAACACGAAGTCGAAGTCGGCCTCGGTCACGTCCTGGATGCGCTGCGTGGTGCTGACGCCCGAGTTGTTGACGAGGATGTCGATCGAGCCGACCTCGGTCTCGGCGCGCGCGACCGCCGCCTTGATCGACTGCAGGTCGGTCACGTCGAGCCCGACCACGTGCGCGTCGCCGCCCTCGCCCTCGATGCGCGCGCGCAGGTCCTTGAGCTTCTCGATGCGGCGGCTCCCCAGCACCACGGCGGCGCCGGCTCCCGCCAGCGTGCGCGCGAACTGCGCGCCCAGGCCGCCGGACGCGCCGGTCACGAGGGCCACGCGGCCGGAGAGATCGATGCTGTAAGCCATGCTGCGCCTCTCATTGTCGCCGGGGCCGGCCGCGCGCGGGCGCCGCCGCTTCCCCGCATAAAATCATCCGGGCCCGCGATCCCGCGACCGGCCCGCGTCCGCTTTCACGGCGGCCGTTCCATTATCGAACCAGAACCCTGCGAGATGCCTCATGACCTCTGAAGAAATTCTTGCCCGATTCGGTCCGCGCGAAGCGATGGAGTACGACGTGGTGATCGTCGGTGCCGGTCCGGGCGGACTGTCCGCGGCCATCCGCATCAAGCAGCGCGCGGCGCAGCTGGGCAAGGAGGTTTCGGTCGTGGTGCTCGAGAAGGGCTCCGAACCCGGCGCGCACATTCTGTCGGGCGCGGTGATCGATCCCAAGGCGCTGACCGAGCTGATCCCCGACTGGAAAGCCAAGGGCGCGCCGCTCAACCAACCGGTGACGGACGACGCCTATGTGTTCTTGAACGCCGCTGGCGGCGGCACGCGCGTGCCCAACATGTTCCTGCCGCCCTTTGCCGACAACCACGGCAACTACATTGCCAGCCTGGGCAAGGTGGTGCGCTGGCTGGCCGCGCAGGCCGAAGAGCTGGGCGTGGAGATCTTCCCCGGCTTTGCCGCCGCCGAAGTGCTGTACGACGAGCAAGGCCGCGTGCGCGGCGTCGCCACCGGCAACATGGGCATCGGCAAGGACGGCGAGCCGACCGAGAACTTCCAGCTCGGCATGGAGCTGCGCGGCAAGTACACGCTGTTTGCCGAGGGCTCGCGCGGCCACCTGGGCAAGCAGCTGATCGCGCGCTACAAGCTCGACGCGAACAGCGACCCGCAGAGCTACGCCATCGGCGTCAAGGAGATTTGGGAGATCGACCCCAGCCGCCACACGCCCGGCCTGGTGATGCACACCGCGGGCTGGCCGATGGACGAGCACACCTACGGCGGCGCCTTCATGTACCACGCCGAGGACAACAAGATCTTCTGCGGCTTCGTGGTCGGGCTGAACTACAAGAACCCCTACATGAGCCCGTTCGAGGAGTTCCAGCGCTGGAAGACGCACCCGCGCATCAAGTGGTACTTCACCGACAAGGACGGCAAGGTCAACGCCAAGCGCCTGTCCTACGGCGCGCGCGCCATCACCGCCGGCGGTGTGCTGGCCTTGCCCAAGACCATCTTCCCCGGTGGCGCGCTGGTCGGCTGCGACGCGGGGTATCTGAACGTCGGCCGCATCAAGGGCAGCCACGCAGCGATGAAGACCGGCTCGCTGGCCGGCGAGGCCGCGTGCGACGCCGTGCTGGCCGGCCGCGAGCACGACGAACTGACGGCCTACCCCGAAGCCTTCAAGAACAGCTGGCTCGCCGCCGAGCTGAACAAGGACCGCAACTTCAAGAACTGGTTCAAGAAGGGCCTGACCGTGGGCACGGTGATGAACGGCTTCGAGCAGTACGCGCTGCGCGGCCACATGCCGTGGACGGTGCACCGCAAGCAGCCCGACCACGTGCAGCTGAAAGCCGCGTCCGAGTGCAA